>NZ_JBNFOB010000166.1:0-5458 GCF_057364565.1 Micrococcus sp. LASM2_SD2
CGCGTCGAAGGCTGCGGCGAGGGCGTCCGTGGCGGCGGGCGAGGGCGTCGGCGGTGGCGGGCATGGCCCCGAGTGTAGGAGGCCCGGCGGTCGGACGGACACGCCCGGTGGACCGGATCCGCCCGCCCGGTCAGAGCATGAACGGCACCGTGGCGATCTTGACCACCATGATCAGCGCGAACAGCTGGGCGTACCCCTCGGTCACGCGGGCGTCGGTGGACCGGGAGAGCGCGTAGTCCAGGATCGCCGGCTGGCCCGTGATGCCCGCCAGCGCCCCGAAGGTGCGATCCACGGACTGCCCCAGCAGCCGTGCCGCGGCGATGAGCAGGGCCGCGGTCAGCGCGGTGAGCACGGCGGACATCAGGATGGCCAGCCCGCCGACCCGGGTGAACACCGTCTCGATGAACGCCGGGCCGGCGGCCAGGCCCACCACGCCCAGGAAGAGCATGAGGCCGAACTGCCGCAGCGTCAGTGCGATCTCCGTGGACGGCTCCCACACCGTGGGTCCGGTGCGGCCGATCGCCCCGAGGGCGAGGCCGACGAGGATGCACCCGGCCGCCGGGCCGAGGGAGAAGGAGGCCCCGCCCGGAAGCGGGATCGTCACCATGCCCAGCAGGTAGCCCAGCGCCATGCCCGTGCCCAGGGAGATCCAGTCCAGGTTCGAGAGCCCGCGCGTCGAGTTGCCGAAGAAGTCGCGCACCGCCTCCATCCGCGGCGCGGTGGTCACGATGAGCACCCGGTCGCCGACCTTGAGCTCGGTTTGCGGGGTGGCCAGTGACTCGACGTCGTCGCGCCGCAGCCGGGCGACGTCGGTGCCGAAGCGCTCGCGCAGGGACAGCGTGCCCAGGCGGCGACCGGCCAGGGCGCGGGCCGTGACGATGACCATGGAGGTCTGCATCGGGTTCATCACCCGCGCCGGGTCGGCGTCGGTGCGGCGGCCGAAGGCCTGCACGGCCGCGTCGATGTTCTTCTCCGTGCCGTCCAGGACGACCTCGTCCCCCGGTTCGATCCTGTCGGCGGAGCCGGCGATCCGGGCCACGCCGCCGCGGCGCAGCGCCACCACGCGCACCAGCCCCTCGGAGATCCCCGGGATCTCCCGCACGGTGAGGGCGGAGGTGGCGGCTGCGGCGGTGAAGCGCAGCTTGCCGTCGGTCACCGGCGCCGGATCGCGCGGGGAGCTGTTCCACGGGCGGGCGGCGAGCAGGGTGATCGCGATGATGGTGCCGACCACGCCCACCAGGTAGGACAGCCCGTAGCCCACGGCCGGGGCCTGCCCGCCGGTGAGCTGGTTCGCCAGCGCCATCGCCGGCGTCGCGGTGAGCGACCCCGTCCACACGCCGATCGCCGTCGGCAGGTCCAGGTGGAGCAGCGCGGCCAGCGGGTGCACCGTGAAGGCGGTGAGGACCACCACGACGACGGCGGCCAGCATCAGGGGCAGGTTGCGGCGCAGGTCCCGGAAGAACACCTTGCCGGCACCGAGCCCGATCAGGTAGGCGAACAGGGCCAGGCCGAAGCTCTGGAACAGGGCCAGCCGGTCGCCGACGTCGGGCAGCACCGCCCCGACGAGCAGGCCCACGAACAGTGCTCCGGAGGCGCCGAGGCGGATCTTGCCCAGGGGGATGGTGCCGACGGCGGCGCCCAGGGCGACGGTGGCCATGAGGACGAGGATGGGCTGGTCGTTGAGCAGTGCGAGCATGGGCGGGTCTCCGTCCTGCCGTGGTGGTCGGTCAGAAGTAGTACGGGTACGGGGACCAGTCCGGGTCGCGCTTCTGCAGGAAGGCGTCCCGGCCCTCCACTGCCTCGTCCGTCATGTAGGCCATGCGGGTGGCCTCGCCGGCGAATACCTGCTGGCCGTTCATGCCGTCGTCCGGCAGGTTGAACGCGAACTTCAGCATGCGCAGCGCCTGCGGGGACTGGCGGTTGATGTCCGCGGCGTACTCCAGCGCGACCTCCTCGAGGCGCTCGTGGTCCACGGCCTCGTTCACGGCGCCCATGGCCACCATGTCCTCGGCGGAGTACTCGCGGGCGGTGAAGAAGATCTCGCGGGCGCGCTTCTGGCCCACCTGGCGGGCGAGCAGGGCGGAGCCGTAGCCGGCGTCGAAGGAGCCGACCGTGGCGTCGGTCTGCTTGAACTTCCCGTGCTGGCGGGAGGCGAGCGTGAGGTCCGAGACCACGTGCAGGGAGTGGCCTCCGCCGGCGGCCCAGCCGTTGACCACGCAGATCACGGCCTTGGGGGCGGTGCGCATCAGGCGCTGCACCTCGAGGATGTGCAGGCGGCCGGCACGGGCCGGGTCGATGGTCTCGGCGGTGTCGCCCTCGGCGTAGCGGTAGCCGTCGCGGCCGCGGATGCGCTGGTCGCCGCCGGAGCAGAACGCGTGGCCGCCGTCCTTGGGGGAAGGGCCGTTGCCGGTGAGCAGGATGGTGCCGACGTCCGGGGTCATGCGGGCGTGGTCCAGGGCGCGGTAGAGCTCGTCCACGGTGCCCGGGCGGAACGCGTTGCGGACCTCGGGACGGTCGAAGGCGATGCGGACCGTGGGCAGGTCCCGGACCCAGCTGCCGTCCGCGTCCCGCTCCACCTGACGGTGGTAGGTCATGTCCTGGAAATCGAAGCCCTCTACCACGCGCCAGCGCTGCGGGTCGAAGACGTCCGAGACCTTCTCGGGGACGGGGAATCGGGCCGGATCGATGCTCTGCTCGGTCATGCGGACGAGTCTAGTTCCTGCGGAACCTCCCGGTTTTGGATCCGAAAGTCCGCGGGGGTCAGTCCACCCGGTCGGTCGCCCCCAGCGCGGTCAGCACGAACGCGTACTCCCACGCGGTGTCCTTCCAGCCCTGGTACCGACCGGAGGCGCCGCCGTGGCCGCCGTCCATCTCGGTGCGCAGCAGGATCGGGGAGCCACCCTCGGCCAGCGGCGTCGCCTGGTCACTCGTCACGGTGCGGCGCAGCTGCGCCACCCACTTCGCCGGCTCCACGTAGAGCACGCGGGTGTCGTTGAGGCTGGTCACCGCCGCGATCGCCGGGTAGTCCACGGTCCGCACGTTCTCGTACGGCGTGTAGGCCTTCATGTACGCGTACACGCCCTGGTCCTCGATCGGGTTGCCCCACTCCTCCCACTCCAGGGCGGACAGCGGCAGGTCCGGGTCCAGGATGGAGGTGAGGGCGTCCACGAACGGCACCACGGCCAGGCACGCCCGGTACAGCTCCGGCGCCAGGTTCACCACGGCACCCATGAGCAGGCCGCCGGCCGAGCCGCCGTGGCAGGCGATCCGCGCCGGGTCCACCCAGCCCGAGTCCACGATGTGCCGGGTCGCGTCCACGAAGTCCGTGAAGGAGTGAGCCTTGGCCAGCTTCTTGCCGTCCTCGTACCAGCCGCGGCCGAGCTCGCCGCCGCCGCGCACGTGCGCCACCACGTACACCAGCCCGCGGTCCAGCAGGGACAGGCGGGCCACGCCGAGCACCGGGTCCATGGACATCTCGTAGGAGCCGTAGCCGTAGACCAGGCAGGGGTTGGTGCCGTCCTGGGCCAGGTCCTTCCTGCGGATGACCGTCAGCGGGATCTGCACGGGCTCGCCGTCCGGCCCGGGCTCGGAGGAGGTCGCCCACTCACGCTCCACCACGTAGTCCGCCGGGTCGTGGCCGGGGACCTCCACCTCGCGGCGCAGGTGCACCTGACCGGTCGCCGCCTCCACGTCCAGCACGCGCGCCGGCGTGATCCAGGAGGTGTAGGCCAGGCGCAGGAACGGGGACTCCCACGAGGCCCAGGTCAGGTGGCAGGCGTAGAGCTCCTCGTCGAACTCCGGCTCGGAGAACTCCATCCCGACGACGGCACGCGCCCCCGCCTCGCCCGTCGCCTCGCCGTTCTCCTCGGCGGTGCCGCCCGCCTCGGCCGGGGCCGTGGCCGACCCCGTCGACAGGTCCGCGAGACGTCCGATGAGCACGCGCGGGGTGGTGTCCCGACGGACGGAGACGGCCACGTGGGTGGAGGTGACCATCGCGCCGTCCACCTTCACCTCGGCGCGGTGGGGGAGCACGGTCCGCCACGCGGACCGGTCGGCCACCTCGTCCTCGGCCACCAGGGACATCATCCCGTTCGGCGCGGCCCTCCCCTCGGCGTCCCGGTTGTGCACGATCAGCAGGTGGCGGCGCTCGCCCAGGTCGAACGGCTCCACGGAGGCCAGCATCGCGTCCGTGCGCGGCAGCAGCAGGCGCGGGGCGGGGACCTCCGTCTCAGCATCCTCCGGCAGGTCGATGACCCAGGTCTCGGAGACCTCGGAGTTGCCGACGCCGACCAGCAGCTGCGTCCGGTCCGCCACGCCCTCGAACCCGGTCCACATGCCCGGGTCCTTCTCCTCGAAGAGCATCCGGTCCTGCGCGGTGTCCTGGCCGAGGGTGTGGACCATGACCCGGTAGGGGCGCCAGGACGCGTCCCACAGGGTGTAGAACACGCGGGTGCCGGTGCGGTCGAAGCGGACGTCGTAGGCGATGTCCTCCACCACGTCCTCGAGCTCCTGCCCGGTGCGCAGGTCGCGCACACGCAGAGTGAAGCGCTCGTCTCCGGCGTGGTCCACCGCATAGGCCAACAGGTTCCCGTCCGGGGAGACGTGCATGCCGCCGAGGGCGAAGAAGGGCTTGCCCTCGGCCTCGGCGTTGCCGTCCAGCAGCACCTGCTCGCCCTCCAGGGGCACACCGGGCCGGATCTGAGGCGGCGTCCAGTCCGCCAGCCGGTCCCCGGTGTCCTGTGCGGGCACGCGGCACTGCACGGCGTACTGCCTGCCCTCCTCGGTGCGAGCGAAGTACCACCAGCCGTCCCGGCGCACGGGCACGGACTGGTCCGTCTCCACGGTGTGCGCCTTGATCTCGCCGTAGATCCGCTCGCGCAGCGCCTCCTGGTCCGCGGTCACAGCCTCCGTGTAGGCGTTCTCCGCCTTCAGATGGTCCAGCACCTCGTCCGAGGTCTTCTCCCGCATCCACTCGAAGTCGTCGGTGAACGTGTCCCCGTGATGGGTGCGGGTGACCGGCTTCGTCACGGCGACGGGCGGGACGGGACGGTCGGCGGGCTGCTGTGTGGTCTCGGTCATGCCTGCCATCCCATCACATCGGGGCCATGGTGACGGAGCCCACGCGGCTCCAGGGCATGCCCAGGGGATTCGGACGCGTGGTGGAGAGCCGGGACAGCATCTGCCCAAGAGTCCACGGCACCGTGGAGGACTTCGGCCTCGCCCCGGGCACCGGATTCCGAACGGTCCGCCCGGGGCAATGCCATGGGCGGTCCCGTGACCCTGCTCTATGGTGCAGCGGATGCACCGCGGTGCAGGACGGGGCCGCCCGCCACCGATGCACCCGACTGTGACGACCCCGCACGAGAAGACCGCCTCCCGCACCTCCCGCACCGCTGGCGCCTTGTCCCGCCTGCGTCGCCCGGCCGCCCTGGGCGCCGCCTCGGCCGCGAGCTCGGCC
>NZ_JBNFOB010000167.1:0-5439 GCF_057364565.1 Micrococcus sp. LASM2_SD2
CGGCCAACCCCCTACGGCGCGGCGCTGGACTGGCCGGCCTGCCCGCCGGACCGACGGGGTGCCGCCCACCGGGCAGCGGCCGGGACGCAAGGCGGGGGCGATCGTGGTGCTCGTCGACGGCGCCTTGGCGCTGTACGTGGAGCGCGGCGGACGCACCCTGCTCGCGTTCACGGAGGACGAGGCCGCGCTGACGGCCGCCGCTGCAGCGCTGGTGCATGCCCTGCGGCAGGCGAAGACCGAGAAGCTCGCGCTGGAGAAGCTCAACGGCGGGCCGCTGCTCGGCACGCCGCTGGCCGCGGCGATGCTCGCGGCGGGGTTCTACTCGAGCCCGAGCGGACTGCGGTACCGGGGGTAGGTTCCGCTGCCCTGCTCTTGGAGCACTCGATCCGATCCGGAACACGCCTCGCACGCTCCGGATCGGAACGAGGGCTGCGGTGTCGACCCCCGAAGCGAGCGGCCCTCGTCATGCGCTGGGGCCCACAGCGGTACCCTCGCCCCATGATCGAGCAGAACACCCCCGCCGCCACGACGAGCGCACCGTCCGCCACCCCGTTCCTCATGTTCCAGGGCGAGGCCGGCGCCGCCATGGACCTCTACCTGTCCGCGTTCGGCCCGCACGCGCCGACCGCCGAGCTGCGCCGCGACCTGTTCGACGCCTCCACCCCGCGGGGCGAGGAGTGGGCCGGCAAGGTCTCCCACGGCGAGATCGAGGTGGCCGGGCAGCGGCTGCGGTTCTTCGACTCCTTCACCAAGCACGCCTTCGGCTTCACCCCGGCCGTGTCCCTGTTCGTGGAGCTGGAGAGCCCCGAGTCCGTGGACGCCCTCGCCGAGGCGCTGAAGGCCGATGGCGGCCAGGACTACATGCCCGCCGGGGACTACGGGTTCTCCCGCCGCTTCGCGTGGGTCGGTGACGGGTTCGGCATGACGTGGCAACTTAACGCGGCCTGATCTCGCCCCACGTCCATGCCCGAAGGCGACTCTCTGTTCCGCCTGGCCCACCGGCTGCGCCCGCTGCTGGCCGGCCGGGTGCTCACGCATGCGGACCTGCGCGTGCCCGCCCACGCCACGGCAGATCTCACCGGATGGCAGGTGGTGGCCGTTCAGCCGCGCGCCAAGTACCTGCTCATGCGGCTGACACCCCCGGCCGACCGGACCGCCGAGGGCGCCGAACCGCTCACCCTGCTGAGCCACCTGAAGATGGAGGGCCGCTGGATCGCCACCGCCCTGGCCGACCGCTGGCCGGCCCCCGGCTGGCAGGTGCGGGCGGTGCTCGAGACGGAGGAGCACCGGTTCGTGGCGGCACAGCTCGGCCTGCTCGAGCTGATCCGCACCGCGGACGAGGACCGGCGGCTCGGGTTCCTCGGCCCGGACCTGCTGGACCCGGCGTGGGAGGAGGACGACGGCCCCCTCCTGACCGAGTCCGTCGCCCGTCTCACCGCGGACCCGGAGCGCCCCGTGGGACTGGCCCTGCTGGACCAGCGCCTGGTGTCCGGCATCGGCAACATCTACCGGTGCGAGTCGCTGCTGCTGGCCGGCATCGACCCCCACCGCCCGATCGGCGAGGTCGAGGACGTGGCGGGCCTGGTGGGACTGAACCGCAGACTGCTGAAGGCGAACTGCCCGCCGTACGCGCCGTCGTCGGGAAGTCCACGACGCACCACCGGGGTGCGGCCACACCCCGAGGCGCCGTTCGGCGTGGAGGTCCTCCTCGGCGCCCCACCGGCGCCGCGCACCCCGAACTACTGGGTGTACGGGCGTGAACGGCAGGGCTGCCTCCGCTGCCGCGGGCCGGTCACACGCCAGGACTACGGCTCCCCGGAGGACGACGCGCGTCGCCTGTTCTGGTGCCGAAGCTGCCAGCGGTGAGTCCGCCGGCAGGATCTGCGTCTGGTGTGGGATGACTGTGCTTCAGTCCCCCCCCCGGGGCCTGTCTCATCCGCTTCTCATGGACGCGGTCGTAGTGTTCACCTCGCGCGCGGGAAAGTCCCGCGCCCGGAGGAGCCCACGGAGGCCACCATGGCAGACCCGTTCCCGCAGGACCCGTTGACCGCCACGGTGGCCCTCGTGCTGGCCGGCGGCAAGGGCAGCCGACTGTCCCCGCTGACGGACGCCCGCGCCAAGCCCGCCGTCCCCGTGGCCGGCCAGTACCGGCTGATCGACGTGGTGCTGTCCAACCTCACCCACTCTGGGCTGCGGGACGTGTGGGTGGTGGAGCAGTACCGCCCGTTCACCCTGAACCAGCACCTGGCCGGCGGCCGCCCCTGGGACCTGGACGGCACCCGCCACGGCCTGCGCCTGCTGCCCCCGGCCGAGGGTCGGGACGAGGAGGGGTTCGCCTCCGGGAACGGTCACGCCCTGCACCAGCAGATCGCCGCGGTGAAGGCCTTCGGCGCGCACACGGTGGCCGTGCTCTCCGCGGACCACCTCTTCCAGATCGACCTGCGCCCGGCCCTGGCCGCCCACCACGAGCGGGGCTCCGAGCTGACCGTCGTCACCACGCAGACGGACGAGGACCCCTCGCGGTTCGGCGTGGTCCAGGTGGACGCGGACGCGAAGGTCACCGAGTACAGCTACAAGCCGCGCCGCCCCAAGGGGAACCTGGTGGCCACCGAGGCGTTCCTTATGGACGTGGGCGCCCTGGAGGAGGTCCTGGACGAGCTGATCGCACAGGCCCGCCGGGAGGAGGCCGCGGCCGAGGCCGCCGGTGAGGACCCGGAGCACCAGGACGGCCCAGAGGGCAGTGCGCTCGACGACTACGGCGAGTCGATCGTCCCGGCCCTGGTGGCCCGCGGGAAAACCCATGAGTGGCGGCACGAGGGCTACTGGCGGGACATCGGCACCCTGGACGCCTACTACAAGGCGCACATGGAGCTGCTCGCCGGCACCGGCCTCGACCTGGACCGGGACGGATGGCCGCTGCTGACCAACCACCGTCCGGTCCCGCCGGCCCGCATTCACCCCGGCGCCCAGGTCTCCGGGTCGATGGTGTGCTCCGGCGCGGTGGTCCACGGCGAGGTGAGCGAGTCGGTCCTCGGCCCCGGTGTGGTGGTGGAGGCCGGTGCCACCGTGCGCCGCTCCGTCCTGCTCGGGGACACCGTGGTGCCGGCCGGCGCCCATCTGGACGCGGTGATCGCGGACGTGGGCGCCCACGTGCCGGCCGGCCGCACCGGACAGTCCAAGCCGGGCCCGGGCAACATCACCGTGCTCACCCCGGACACCCGCGCCGCCGGCTCCGACGACGAGACCACCGGCCACTGACCCGCCTCCGGCCGACCTGCCCGCCGTGTCCTCCGGCGCGTCCGGCAGGCCCCTGTCCCCCGGGACACCCGGCGGAGCATCCGGCGAGGCCGGGCTGATCCGGTGCGGCCGGTCTGGGAGGATGGGCCCCGTGCCCCTGTCCTCTCCGCTGCCCGTGCGCCACGGCGTCAACGCCACGCGCCTGCGCCTGCCCATGGCGGGTCCCGAGGCGGACGGCACCGTGCAGGAGCACCTGGTCTCCCGCTTCGGCCACGTGGACCCGGACGGCATCCGGGACCGCTTCGCCCGCGGCGAGGTGGTGGCCGCGGACGGCACTGCACTGACCGCCTCCACGCCCCTCGGCGTGCACGAGTTCATCTGGTACTACCGGGACCTGCCGGAGGAGGAGCCGCTGCCGGTGCGGCACCGGATCCTGCACCGGGACGAGCACCTCGTTGTGATCGACAAGCCCCACTTCCTGCCCACCACCCCCGGCGGCCACTTCATCCAGGAGACCGCGCTGGTGCGGCTGCGCAACGAGCTCGGCCTGGACGACCTGGTCCCCCTGCACCGCCTGGACCGCGCCACCGCCGGCGTGGTCATGTTCTCCGCGAACCCGGCCACCCGCGGCGCCTACCACCTGCTCTTCGAGCGCCGCCGCGCCCGCAAGGTCTACGAGGCCGTCTCGGCGCTGCCGCCCGGCCTGCTCGGCCGGCTCCCCGACGACGGCTCCGTCCCCTCCGTCTCGGCCCTCACCTCGGGCGGGGCCGCCCCCGGGCAGGGCGGGTTCGGCACCGCCGTGCTGGACCGCTTCCCGCTGACCGTGCGCTCCCGGATCCGCAAGGACAAGGGCATCCTCCGCTCGGTGGTGGAGCAGGTCCCGGCGGCCGCGAGTGGTCGGGCGGCGGGCGCGGAGGTGCGCACGAAGAGGTCCAACCTCTCCCACGCCGGCGCAAACGCTGAGACCCACGTGGAGCTGCTGTCCGTGGGCCGCTCGGCCGGCACGCTGGCCGGCGCAGGCGTGGCGCACGTCCGCCTCCACCCGCGCACCGGGCGGACGCACCAGCTGCGCATCCATCTGGCCGCGCTGGGCCTGGGCATCGCGTTCGACCCCTTCTACCCGGACCTGCTGGACGCCGCCCCGGACGACCTCGCCCGCCCGCTGCAGCTGCTCGCCCGGGAGCTGCGCTTCACGGACCCGGTGACCGGTGAGGACCGCGTGTTCACCTCGGAGCTGCAGCTGCAGGAGCGCCCCCGGGAGTCGGAGACGCCCGGCGTGGAGGGGACCGCATGAGCGCGCAGGAGCTGCTCGACGCCCTGGGCTGGTGGTTCCATCCGGTGACCGCCCTGCTGGTGGCACTGGACGCCCCGTTCCCTCCGACACCCTCGGAGCTGTTCGTGATCGGCTCCGGCGCCCTGGCCTCGGAAGGCTCGCTGTCCGTGGTGCCGTCCGTGCTGGCCGCGTGGCTGGGCTGCTGGGCCGGAGACCTGGGACTCTATGCGCTGTTCAGGTACCGGCTGACGGACGTGCTGGACCGCTGGCGCTGGGGCCGGGCGGTGCACCGTGGCATCCGTCGGCTGCTGGTGAAGGCCGGCCCGGAGACCTCGCTGGCGGGTCTGTTCGTGCTCCGCTTCGTCTCCGGCGGGCGCACCGCCTCGGTGGCCGCGGCCGGCATCGGCGGCATCCGCTGGCGGGTGTTCGTGTGGTTCTCCGGGCTCGGCGCGCTGGTGTGGTCCGGGTACATGGTGGGGCTCGGCTGGGTCACCGGGCAGACCACCGGACTGCCGTGGTGGGCGTCCGCGGTGGTCGGCATGCTGTTGGGTACCCTTGCAGGTGCACTGATCGCAGGGATCGTGGCCCTCCGCCGCCGGTCCGGGAAGGGGTGAGCGTGGACCCGAACCACTCGTCCGAGTCCCATGCCGCCCTGGAGCGGATGCGTGCACGCCGGCACGCCGCCCGACCGGCCGATGGGGAGACCCGGGACCGGTCCATGGCGAACGTGGCAGAGCAGTCGGCGCCGTCCGACCCCGCCTCCCCTGTACCGGACGCCGAGGGCCCCCGCGCCCCGATGACCGCCGCACCGGACTCCACGGGCTCAGGTGAGCAGGACCCCTCCGATTCCTCCCGCCGAACACCGCCGCTCGGCCGGGCCCCGCCGCTCGGCCGGGACGCCACTGCTCGGCCGGACGCCACTGCTCGGC
>NZ_JBNFOB010000168.1:0-5404 GCF_057364565.1 Micrococcus sp. LASM2_SD2
CTCGGCGTCCGTGAGGACGGCGAGGGCGCCGGCCTCCAGCGCCGCGGCGACGAACCGGGCACCGTGCACCCGGGCTCCGGGCAGGGCGACGTAGAGGTCCCCGGGCTGCACCACGCGGGAGTTCAGGCAGGCGCCGGTGACCGGTCCCCGAGGCGCGGAACCGGTCTCCACGGCGTCGATGCCGGCGTCCCGCAGCACCGCGGTCAGGGTGGACCACGGCACACCGGGGACGTGGTCCGGGCGGAAGGCCCGGTCCTGTTCCGCGGGGGTCGGGTGCGTTGACTCGGTCATGACACGTGCTCCTGGTGATGCGTGTGGGGCGGTGCGGCGGGTGCCGGGCGGAGGTGCGCGGCGCCGGTCACCACGGGCGGTCCTGAGGGTCCTCGGCGAAGACCTTGTAGTCGTGGGGCTCGTCTCCGGTGGCGGGGACGTTGTACTTGCGGAGCAGGTGCTCCATGAGCTCTGCGGACAGCGCGTCGAGGTGCGCGCCCTGGTAGTTCTCCCCGGGGCGGTGCATGGACACGGACACGACGAAGCGGGGGTCGTCCAGCGGGGCGACGGAGGTGAACCCGATGTTGTAGCCGTCATAGCGGCCGGACGGTCCCGCGGCCTGGGCTGTGGAGGACTTGCCGCCGACCCGGTATCCTTCGACGGCGGCGCGCTTGGAGGTTCCCTGCGTGACGACGGTCTCCATCATCCGCACCATCTCGTCCGCGGTCTCCTCGGACACGACTCGACGCTCCTCGCGGCGCGGGTAGGCGTGCTCGGCCCCGTCCGGCTCGACGATCGACCTGATGATCGAGGCGGGCACCATCTCCCCGCCGTTGGCCAATGTCTGGTAGATCTGCGCGGTGTGGAGGGTCGTCTGCGTGTAGGCCTGGCCGAACGCCGTGGTCGAGCGCTGGCGGTTGTCCCACTTCTCCGGCGGCACGAGCATGCCGGCCGCGGCGGCGGGCAGGCCAATCTGGTTCGCCTCGCCGATGCCGAACGACTGCATGTACTCGTACCGCTCCTGCAGGGACATCTCCTCGGCGGCCTTGACGGTGCCGACGTTGTACGAGCGGGCGAAGATGCCGGCGAGTGTCATGTCGTACTCGGCGTGCGGGCTCGCGTCGTTGATCTTCTGACCGTGGAACTCCTCGCTGCTGGGCACGGTGAACTCGCTCAGCGGCGTCAGGTCGGTGGCGTCGAGGGCGGCGGCCATGGTGACGGCCTTGCCGGTCGACCCGGGCTCCACGGCCTGGGTCATGGCGGTGGGACGCCAGAACAGCTGGTCCGTGCCGTTCGGATCGGCAGGGTCGACGGTGGTGGAGTCGGCCATGGCGAGGATCTCCCCGGTCTTCGCGTCGAGCACCACGATGTTCGCCCATTCGGCGTCGAAGTCGGCGGCCTTCGCGGCGATGAGCTCCTGGGCGTACCACTGCACGTCCCGGTCGATCGTCAGCTGCACGTCCGAGCCGTCGACCGCCGGGGTCTCGTTGTAGACCGCGTTGGGGATGCGCAATCCGTTCGCGGCCACCTCGTACTCACGCTTGCCGGCCTTGCCCGCCAGCGCGTCGTTCTGGCTCAGCTCGAGTCCCTCACGGGCCGTGCCGTCGGCGGAGACGAAGCCGAGGATGGACCCGGCGACGGGTCCGTTGGGGTAGGTCCGGCGGTCCACCGGCTCGGCGATCAGGCCGGGCACGCGCAGATCCATGGCGAGGTCGCGCACCTGAGGGGTGACCGAACGCTTGACCACCGAGTAGGGGCGGTCGCCCTTCATCCGGTCGGCCAGGTCCTTCTCGGACACGCCGATGGCGGTGGAGAGCTGGGCGATGCGCTCGTCGATGTCGATCATGCGCTCCTCGCCGGACTCCGTGTCCCACTCGGGGAAGTCCTTGACGAGTCGCTGGTCCACCACGAGGTCATAGCGGCGGACGCTGGTGGCCAACACGGCCCCGTTGCGGTCCAGGACAGAGCCCCGCTCCGGCGTCAGGACCTGGGAGCGGAGACGTTCGTCGAGGGCCTTGGACGCCTGCCCGGTCGGGTCGATGCCCTGCACGTACACGAGACGCAGGGCGACCGCCGCGAGAAGGACGAGACAGATCAGCAGGAGGGCGCGCTCGCGTCGGCGCGCCCCCATGGCCGAATCGGCTCCGGTGGGGTCGGAGGTCTCGGACATCAGTCCTGGCCGGATCCGGCGCGATCGGTGTCGGACTCGGGTCCGGCCGCCGCGGCGCCGTCCTCCGAGCGCCTCCGGTCCGCACGCTCCTCTTTCTCGGCCGCCTTCTTCTCCTTGGCCCTCTTCTCCTCGGCCGGGTCCTTCATCTCGGGACCGTTGATGTGGCCCGGAGGCAGGGCGTCACCCTCGAGGCTGTTCACTCCGAGGGGCTGGTCCAGGGAGGCGGGCGGATTCACGTAGGCGGCTCCGTGCTCGCCCTCGGTCGCGGCCTCCGCCTCGCCGGAGACCCGGCCGGTGGCCACGTTCACGGCGGCGGTGCCGGCCGCGTCGACCATGCCCAGGGCACCGGCGCGTGAGGCCAGGTTCTGGGGTGCCTCGAGGTAGCCGACGCGCTGGGCGAGCAGCTCGTTGGCCTCGGACAGCTCGGTCTGCTCGGCGCGCAGCTCGAGCATCTGGTACTGCCGATTGGAGACGGTGATGTTCGCGACGAGGACCACGGCGAGGGCGACGATCAGGATGCCCAGGCAGAGCACCGTGATGCCGCGTCCGGTGCGGGGCAGCGGGGCAGGAACCACGGCCAGGGGCGTGCGGACGCGTTCGGCGGCGCCTGCGGCGGGCTCCAGGGCGCGCTCGGAACGGTGCGCGAGGCTCCGTGCCTCTGCGGTTGCGGCCATGCGGTGCTCCTCCAGTGCCGTCATCGGGTTCCTCGTGACTTCCTGATCTTCTCTGCTGCACGCACCTTTACGGAGGAGGCGCGCGGGTTCTCAGCGATTTCTGCGGAAGTGGGCTTCTCCGTTCCCCTGGTCAGGATCCTGACCACCGGCTCGTGCTCCTCGAGCACCACGGGGAAGTTCGGCGGGGCGGTAGAAGTGGACCACTCCCCCAGGTGCCTCTTCGTGATGCGGTCCTCCAGGGAGTGGTAGCTCATGACCACCGCGCGCCCGCCGATCTGCAGGCGGTCCAGCACGGCCGGCACGGCGGCCTCGAGCAGGTCCAGCTCGTCGTTGACGGCGATCCGCAGCGCCTGGAACGTGCGCTTGGCGGGGTGGCCGCCCTTCGCGCCGGCCGCCACGGGGACGGCGGAGCGGATGACCTCGACCAGCGCGCCGGTGGTGGTCAACGGCCCCTCGCCGCGGGCACGGACGATGGCGCGTGCGATCGGCCCGGCGAACCTCTCCTCGCCGTAGCGGCGGATGATGCGGCGCAGCTCCGCCTCCTCCGCCTCGGCGACGAGATCGGCGGCGGAGTATCCTGCGTGCGTGTCCATGCGCATGTCCAGCGGCGCGTCGTAGGAGTAGGCGAATCCGCGCTCCCGGGCGTCCAGCTGATACGAGGAGACGCCGAGGTCGTAGAGGGCCGCGTCCATGCGCTCGACCCCCGCCGCGGCGAGGGCGCCGGCCACCTGGTCATAGGTGCCGTGGAAGGGGACGAGCCGTGCGGACAGGCCCCCGAGCCGCTCGACCGCCATCTCCAGGGCGTTCGGGTCCCGGTCGATGCCGACCACCACCAGGTCCTCGAAGCGGCGCAGCATCTCCTGCGTGTGCCCGCCCATGCCGAGCGTGCCGTCCACGGCGATCGGTCGCCGTCCTGCGCGGAGGGAAGCCTCGACGGCGGGGGCGAGGAGGTCGATGACGCGGTCCCTCATGACCGGCAGGTGGCGGTCCTCGGGACGCAGCGCGGCCACGTCGGTGTCGGTGTGGTCCATGGGACTCCTCCTCCCCCACTGCCAGGTCCGGTGATGTCAGGTCGCCGCACCGCGGCCGGCGGGCACGGTTCAGCGTGTCACGCCGAGGGCCGTTCCCCGGAGACGACACGGATCCCTGGGCCTGATCCCCATCCGACCGCGCTCCGCCTGGCCCAGGGGAAGGCAGGTCAGGTGACTCGCGTCGGCTGGAGGCCACGCTCAGGGATCCGTGGATGTTCGGTTGTCTGCCCGCCTCTCGGCGGGTCAGAGGATGCCCGGCAGGACGTCCTCGTCGGTGTCGGAGAAGGATGCCTCCTGCTCCGCCAGGTATGCGTTCCAGGACTCGAGGTCCCAGATCTCCGCACGTGTTCCGGCGCCGATCACCGCGACCTCCTTCTCCAGTCCGGCGTACTGCCGCAGCGGAGCGGGGACCGTGATGCGACCCTGCTTGTCCGGCGTCTCGTCCGAGGCCCCGGACAGGAACACGCGGATGTAGTCGCGTGCCTGCTTCGAGGAGAGCGGAGCCGACCTCATCTGCTCGTGAACCCTTGCGAACTCACGCTCAGAGAAGACGTAGATGCAGCGCTCCTGACCGCGGGTCAGGACCAGCCCCTCCGCCAGCTCCTCACGGAACTTGGCGGGAAGGATCAGCCGGAACTTGTCGTCCAGACGCGGGGTGTAGGTCCCGAGGAACACGGGCACCCCCTGTCTTGCCGAGCTCTGCACCGGCCGATGCATCGCCTCTGCTCTCTTCTGTTCTCCACTTTACCCCACTTTCCCCCACCCTCCAACCACCACGCCTCCCTCGCCACACTCAGAGCCCTGGAATTCCGCGGAATCATGCGGGAAGAAGACCATGGAGGACAGTGGAGGGACCGCGCACCCAGACCCGTGGCGCCCGCGTAGGGAGCCCACTGGAGTGGCGTAGGAAGCCCAGTGGAGGGGCGTGGGGAGCCCTGTGGAGGGGCGTGGGGAGCCCTGTGGAGGGGCGTGGGGAGGGAAGTGGAGGACGCCGGTGGTGCGATGTGGAGGTGCCGGGCGGACGTGGCCGGCGGGGCCGACGGTGTCGGCGGTGGCGGAGGCTGGGGTGTCCGGGGACGCAGGGGTGTCCGGGGAGGAAGTGCTGTGGCTCACCTGAGCATCGTACGGGCGCGGTCAAGGGCCCTGGGACAAGGCGGGGTCCGTGACGGGTGGGGGCGTGACGGGCAAGGGTTCGCGCCAGGGGGTCGTCCGTGCCCGGGAGCGGTCTGCGCCTGGCGGGGCCCGTGACGGGCAGTGGGTTCGTACCAGGGAGTGGTCCGTGCCAACGCAGATACGTGGACGTCATTGCTGGAATCAGATCTGCCGGAACTGCGCCGTGATCCATGGAAGTTCCGACAACTCTGATACCAGCTTTGTCGTCCGATCATTCCGGCCATGCGACCCGGCCCGGGACCCTGCCGTTCCGGCCCTGCGGCCCCGGCCCGGCATCGTCCTGGCGCGACGTCGACGACGGCCACTCCTCCCCGCACGGGGCGGTGCGCAGCCGGGGCGATGTCCACGCGGACGGCTCCGCCCCG
>NZ_JBNFOB010000169.1:0-5377 GCF_057364565.1 Micrococcus sp. LASM2_SD2
GGTGGTCGCCGCCGCCTGAGCGGCGGACGCCGCCCGCAGGCCGTCCGGGACCCGAGGCGTGGGGTGCGGCGCGCGTCAGCCCTGGCGGGCCTTGAGGCGCGGGTTCTTCTTGTTGATGACGTAGGTGCGGCCGCGGCGGCGGACGATCTGCGACCCGGGCTGGTTCTTCAGCGCACGCAGCAAGTTGCGGACCTTCATGGGGACCTTCATGGGGGCCTCCTGGGGGTCGGTGGGTGTCGGCAGGTCCCGTGGACGGGACCTGACGAGACTAGCGCAAATGAGAGCCAGTCGCACGGCGGCCCGGCAGAGGTCCCCGTCGTGGTCGGCGTCCATGCGGCTCCGCGGCGCAGGCAGGCCACGGAGCTCGCGTGTGAGGCACACGGCAGGCTCGTGTCGGCCGAGGACTGGGGCGAGGACGGACTGGTCCCGGCCTCAGTGCTGGCCGGTGGGCCGGGGACCGTGGTGCTCGAGGTCCCCGCGCAGGTGCCTGTCACCCACGTGATCGGCGAGCTGGCCGACGAGGCGGGGCGCCTGCGCCTCAGGGCCGTCGTGACCGTCGCCTGTCTGCACACGCTCCATGAGGACCTGGCGTCGGACCGATCGCGTGCCCTCGTCGACTGCCTGGAGACGGCCACGCACCATGCCCTCGTCGGTGACGGAGCCTGTGCCGGCGACGTGGCGCAGGCGCGCAGGATCCTGCAGGCGCTGAGCCCGGGAGTCTGGGCGTAGAGGTGCTGCACGCCGGTGCCGCGGCCGATGGGCCGTGGGCGGCGGAGCCCGAGTCGGACGCCGGGGTCGGGGCGGAGGTCGACTGCGCGGGCGGGCTGCGCGCTGCTCAACGGCGAGTGGCCCGAGGGCAGACACGACCCGGGTGTGGCCGTGGCGCGCTACGAGCGCGTCCGGCCCTTCCACCGTGGTCGCCTCGAGGACCTCGCCGCGCGGTGGGAGTGCGAGCAGGCGGCGCGGGCGGCCATGCCGCAGGGAGCACGCAGCGGGCGGCGGGTCTCCGGACTGTGCCGGATCGCGGACCGGCCGCAGGACACCTTCCGTTCACTGGCACGCCTATAGGATGGATGGTCACGTTCCGCGCCGGAGTCCGCTCCGGCCCGAGCCCAGGGAGCACTGCATGGGGGACACCGTGTCCGTCCGCGAATCCGAGCTCGCCGTCGAGCGCGAGCGCGTCGCCGTCCGCTACGCCCGCCTCGACGCGCTGAGGGCGGAGAAGCAGGAGCAGCTGGCCGGCGTGCGGCGCTCCGGCCCGCAGGGGTCGCTGCAGAACCACTCCGAACGCGATGCCTTCGCCGCCCTCTACGAGGACCGGCTGGCCCAGCTGGAGGCGGTGGAGGACCGGCTGGTCTTCGGGCGGCTGGACCTGGACGAGGACGCAGCCGGAGAGGACCCCGGCCCTCGCTACATCGGCCGCATCGGCCTCACAGATGAGCAGCACGAGCGCCTCCTCGTCGACTGGCGGGCCCAGGAGGCCGGCGCATTCTACCAGGCCACGCCGCTCCGGCGCCAGGGGGTGCGCCGTCGTCGTCACCTGATGCTGCGCGGCCGCACGGTGAGGGATCTCGAGGACGAGGTCCTGGACCCGGAGCTGGCGGCGGAGGCTGCGGACGAGATCGCGGTCGGCGGCCAGGGTGCCCTGCTCGCGGCCGTCAGCGCGCGCCGCACCGGGCGCATGCACGACATCGTGGCGACCATCCAGTCCGAACAGGACGAGCTCATCCGGCGCCCGCTGCCCGGGGCAGTGGTGGTCCAGGGCGGCCCAGGGACGGGCAAGACCGCGGTCGCCCTGCACCGGGCGGCCTACCTGCTCTACACGCACCGGGAGCGCCTGGCCAAGGCCGGAGTCCTGCTCGTGGGCCCCTCCGTGGGCTTCCTGAGGTACATCGAGCGCGTGCTGCCCTCGCTCGGCGAGACCGGCGTGGTGATGGCCTCCCTGGGAACACTCTTCCCCGGGGTCTCAGCCGTCCCCGAGTCCGATCCGCGCGCAGCCGTCCTGAAGGGGCGCATCGAGGCCGCCCGGCTCGTGGAGGCGGCGGTGTCCCGCCGCCAGCGCCTCCTCCCGGAGCGGCGTCCCGTGGACGTGGACGGCACGGAGCTCACCCTGTCCCCGGGGATGGTGCGCCGGGCCCGGGAGCGGGCCCGCGCGACGCGCAAGCCGCACAACGAGGCCCGTGAGACCTTCGTGAAGATCCTGGTCCGCGAGCTGGCGGATCAGCTGCGGGAGAGGCTGGAGCAGTCGGCCGGCACCACCGTGAACCGGGACTACCTGCTCGAAGACGTGCGCACGTCCCGCGACGTCCGGGTCGCCCTGAACCTCTGCTGGATGCCGATGACCCCGCAGCGTCTGCTGGCCGAGGTCTTCTCGAAGCGGGAGACGCTGCGTGCCTGCGCACCGTGGCTCAGCGACACCGAGGTCGAGGTGCTTCTGCGTGCCCCCGAGGCGCCGTGGACGGAGGCGGACGTCCCGCTGCTGGACGAGGCCGCCGAACTGCTGGGTGCCCTGCCTGCAGGCGGGCGGGCGGAGGACGGCGAGGCCCAGCACCGCCGCAACGTGGAGAACGCTGAGGCCACTCTGCAGAACGTCCACCAGACCCTGGCGGACATGGGCGTGGACGGCGTGGTGGATGCCGAGACGCTGGCCCGGCAACGAGACGGGGACGGTCCGCCGGACCACCGCCGAGCAGGCACGCCATGACCGCACCTGGACCTACGGCCACGTGGTGGTGGACGAGGCCCAGGAGCTCAGCCCGATGCAGTGGCGGCTGCTGGCCCGGCGCTGCCCACTGAAGTCCTTCACGATCGTCGGGGACATCGCCCAGGCCTCGGCCACCGGCGCCGCAGGGACCTGGGGCCAGGCCCTCGGCGACTCGTTCGGGGACCGTGTGGTCCTCGAGGAGCTCTCCGTCAACTACCGCACCCCGGCGCGCATCGTGCACTGGGCCGCCGCGGTGGCCCGTGCCGCCGGTGCGGAGGTGACCACACCGGACGCCGTGCGCGAGGGGGACCACGAGCCGACGCTCACCCTCGTCTCTCCCGGTGAGCTCGAGCAGATGCTGCTCGCACAGCTGACGAGGCTCCGCGCCCGGGTCCCGGACGGGCTCGGGGCACTCGTGGTGCCGGAGGAGCTCGTCGCCCCGCTCTCCGCGGCCCTCCAGGAGGAGGGGCTCACCGTGGACCGTGTCCCGGCGCCGGGCGTCGACGTGGTCGTCGCGACCGCACGCGAGACGAAGGGGCTGGAGTTCGACGTCGTCGTGCTGGCGTCCCCGGAGCGCCTGGTGGCCGAGGCCCACGGAGTGGTGGGCGACCTCTACGTGGCGATGACCCGGTGCACGCAAGCACTGGCCGTGGTCACCGACGCCCGCGAGGAGCAGCTGCCCGCCGGTCTGGTGCGCTGACCGGCGGAGGCTGCCGGCCGTCGTCGGGAAGCCCGTGGCCGCGTCCCCGGTCCGTGAGACGACACGGACCGGCATGCGCCCGCCGGGCCACGGCCCCGGTCGGTACGCTGAGGCCGTGAGCGCAGACACCCAGAACACCGAGCAGCGCCTGAGCGCGCAGTCCAACGACTCCGGCTTCGAGAACATCTGGCAGGAGCTGAAGTGGCGAGGCCTCGTCCACGTCTCCACGGATGAGGCGGCCCTGGAGAAGGCCCTGTCCGAGGGCTCGGTGAGCTATTACTGCGGCTTCGACCCGACGGCGCCCTCGCTGCACCTGGGCCACCTGGTCCAGCTCCTGCTGATGCGCCGCCTGCAGCTGGCCGGGCACCGGCCGTACGCCCTGGTGGGCGGCGCCACCGGACTGATCGGCGACCCGAGGCAGACCTCCGAGCGCGTGTTGAACACCCGGGAGCTCGTGGGCGAGTGGGTGGACTCGCTGCGCGAGCAGATCCGCCCCTACCTGTCCTTCACGGGGGAGAACGCGGCGACCATGGTGAACAACCTGGACTGGACCGCAGAGATGTCCGCCCTGGACTTCCTCCGCGGGGTCGGGAAGAACTTCCGCGTCGGCACCATGGTGAAGAAGGAGATCGTGGCCAAGCGCCTGCACTCGGAGGAGGGCATCTCCTACACCGAGTTCTCCTACCAGGTGCTGCAGGGCAACGACTTCCTGGAGCTGTTCCGCAGGCACGGCATCACCCTGCAGTCCGGCGGTTCGGACCAGTGGGGCAACCTCACGTCTGGCACGGAGCTCATCCGCAAGGTGGAGGGCGAGCACGTGCACGCCCTCGGCACTCCGCTGATCACGAACTCGGACGGCACGAAGTTCGGCAAATCGGAGGGCAACGCGATCTGGCTGGACGCCCGCATGTGCTCGCCGTACGCCTTCTACCAGTTCTGGCTCAACACGGCGGACGCCGATGTGGTGGACCGGCTCAAGGTGTTCACCTTCCTCTCTCGTGCCGAGATCGAGGAGTACGCGCAGAAGGTGACGGACGAGCCGTTCCGGCGCGAGGCCCAGAAGCGCCTGGCGTGGGAGGTGACCGCGCTTGCCCACGGAGAGGACGCGACCCAGGCCGTCATCGACGCGTCGGCCGCCGTGTTCGGCGGGGGAGACCTGTCCGAAGTGGAGCCGGAGACGTTGAGGTCGGTGCTCTCCGAGCTGGACCAGGCGGACGCCTCGGTGTGGAGCCGCGGGGCGGACGGCAGCGTCTCCATCATCGACCTGCTCGTCTCCACGGGACTGGCCGGCTCGAACTCCGAGGCACGCCGCACCGTCAAGGAGGGCGGTGCCTCGGTGAACAACGTCAAGGTGACGGACCTGGACCAGACCTTCGGTTCCGGCGATGCCCTCGGCGGCCGATGGCTGCTCGTCCGCCGAGGCAAGAAGAAGATGGCGGCAGCCGACCTGGGAGAGTGACAGAGCTCACCGCAGGACCGGGGGTCGTGACCACGTCGGCCGAGAGGCGGTGAAGGCCCTGTCCTCCGAAGGATCCTGCGGAGGACAGGGCCTTCGGCGTGTCCGGCACCCCCGATTTTGCGTGGTGGGTCGGTTGTGTGTAGAGTTCTTTCTCGTGCTGAGGCGCGGAACGGAAGTTCTCAAGCGCCGGGGTGAACACCACGGTCTCCGTGGAAACCATGAGAGACAAGCGGATTTTGGCCGTGATCACTGCAGCATGCCGTTCATTTCCTTTCGGGGTGGATGGTGATTCCTGAAGAGTCGATCGTCTGGTGTGACTGGGTCGGTCCGGTGTGGTAGGGTCTTCGAGGCCTTTCCTGAGGGTCGGTCTGGTTGGACTGTGGATCCGTGTGTTGCTGGTTGTTGCCGGCGGCTGGGTTTGACAGTGGCCGGGTTGATGGTGGTAAGGTTTTTCCTTGTCTGCCTGATCGGTTGGTGAATGGCTTCGGAACACGAAGTTGACACGGACTGAACT
>NZ_JBNFOB010000170.1:0-5372 GCF_057364565.1 Micrococcus sp. LASM2_SD2
CTCGGCGTGCTCGCGGTCCAGGGCGGTCACAGCCATGGGTCCCAGCAGGGCCTCGACGGCCTGCGTGGTGAAGGGCAGGGAGGCGAGGTCGGAGGCCAGGGCGGCGGCCGTCGTCGGGGTCAGGCGCGGGGCCGGCGGGACGGTGCCGGCAGAGGCGCGCGAAGAGATGGTGGTCATGCGGCGCTCCGAGCGGTGCAGACGGGACAGGTCCAGGAGGCGTCCTGTGCGCAGTCGGCGCAGCGGACGGTGAGGGTGGTGCAGGCCGGGTCGGCGCAGTTGCGCAGGTCCGAGGTGGGTGTCTGGCAGCCGTGGCAGCGGCCGATGGTCTCGGCGTCGTCGGTGAAGCGGGTGGACAGGCGGCGGTCGAAGACGGCGAGCTCGCCGTGCCACAGGCCGGAGTCCCCGAAGGCCTCGCCGTAGCGGACGATGCCGCCGTCGAGCTGGTAGACCTCCGCGAACCCGCGGTCCTTCAGCAGCGCGGAGAGGATCTCGCAGCGCACCCCGCCGGTGCAGTACGAGACCACGGGCGAGTCCTTGAGATGGTCCAGGGCGCCGGAGTCCACGGCCGCGAGCAGGTCCCGGGTGGTCTGGGCCGCCGGGACCACGGCGCCCTCGAAGCGTCCGATCTGGGCCTCCACGGTGTTGCGGCCGTCCAGGAAGACCACCGGGCGGTCCGTGCCGGCGCGCTCGGCCACCAGCTCGTTCACCCGCTGCGGGGACAGGTGTTCGCCGGTGCCCACCACCCCGGTCTCATCCACCCGGATGCGCTCCGGGGCGCCGAAGGCCACGAGCTCGGGCTTCACCTTCACGGACAGGCGCGGGAAGTCCTCCGCCGAGCCGTCCGACCACTTGACCTCCAGGTCACGGAAGGCGGGGTGCTCGCGGGTCTGCTTCACGTACTGCTTCACGGCGTCCACGGGGCCTCCCACCGTGCCGTTGAGGCCCTGCGGGGACACGATGATCCGCCCGGTCAGACCCAGCTGCCGGCAGAGGGCACGCTGCCAGAGGCGCACCGCCTCGGGGTCGGCCAGCGGGGCGAAGCGGTAGTAGAGGGCGATGCGGGAGACGGTCGTCGGGCTCATCGGCGTTCAGCCTAGTCCGCGCCCGTTCATTCCATTCCGGTCACACTCCGTGGCCCAGCTCACGGCGGCGGGCTAGTGTCAGAGGCATGACGGACTTCAAAGACGATGCACTGGTGGACACCTGGTTCGAGGCCTGGTCGCGCTCCCGCGGCTACGAGACCCACCAGGACGGACGGATCCGCTCCGCCCTGCGCACCTCGCGGCCGGCGGCATGATCCCGGGCGGCTCGGGGCGGGCCACGATGGACGTCCCCGCGGCCTGGGAATACGTGCTCGTAGCCCCGACGCAGGCCGAGCTCGACCCCATCCTGAAGGACCTGCAGGAGCACCCGGAGCGCATGCTGACCGTCTTCGGCGAGGCCGAGGCGGACCTGGCCGGCGCGGGTCTGAAGCAGGCCGTGGACTCCGAGCGGCTCATGACCGTGGAGATGGACCACGAGGTCCAGGACGTGGAGCCGCCGCTGCTGCCCGAGGGCTACGAGGCCCGCGTGGACGAGCCCGTCACCGGCAGTCGCCGGCTGCGGATCGTGGCCACCGGCGCCTCGACCGCCCCGGAGGGCGAGGACGAGCTCGCCGCCATGGGCTGGGTGACCTTCGACGGCACCACGGCCGTGTACGACCGCATCTGGACCTCACCACAGCACCGCCGCAAGGGCCTGGGCTCCCTGGTGATGCGCTACCTGACCTCCGAGGCGATGAGCCAGGGCGACCTCTCCGAGGGCCTGCTCGTGGCCTCCCCGGACGGACAGCTGCTCTACGGCCACCTCGGCTGGACCGACCTGGCGCCGGTGTCCATCTGGGTCCGCGGGGACGGCGAGTCCATCCACAGCCCGGAGCACACGGGCACGATGGGTCGGTGACCGACTCCTTCCCCACCCCGGGTCCGTGGGGCGCGCCCTCGGCGGGACCCCTTCCCGACGACGGCCCCGCACCCTCCGGCAATGAGCATGCGGCGGCGGTCTGCGTCGCCCTCGGCCGCCGGCGTCTCCCGGAGCAGGTCAGGCACCTCCGTCACCTGCCTGCCCGGTCGGCGCGACCGGTCGACTGGCCGCACGCACCCCCGAGGGGTTGTGCGGGCCCGTCGGCGCGCTCGGGGTCGAACGCCCCTGGTCGCACCAGTGCAGGCCGCCGAGGCCGCCTTGGACGGCCGGCACGTGGTGGTGGCCACCGGCACCGCCTCCGGCAAGTCCTTGGCCTATCAGCTGGCCGTGGCGTCCACCCTGGCCGAGGATCCCAGGGCGACCGTGCTGTACCTGGCACCGACGAAGGCACTGGGCGCGGACCAGCTGGCGTCCTGGACGCGGATCGCGGAGCAGGGGATGCCCGGGCTGCGGGCGGCCCCGTATGACGGGGACACCGATCCGGCCGAGCGCGCCTGGGCACGCCAGAACGCCTCGGTAATCATGACCAACCCGGACATGCTGCACGTGGGGATCCTGCCGCACCACGAGCGCTGGGCGGAGTTCTTCCGGAACCTGGCCTACGTGGTGGTGGACGAGGCACACACCTACCGCGGGGTGTTCGGCTCGCAGGTGGCGATCCTGCTGCGACGGCTGCGCCGGATCGCGGCGCATTATCGGCGTGACCGGGGCGAGACGGTGTTCATCGGGGCCTCGGCCACCTCTGCGACCCCGGCCGAGCACTTCTCCGCGCTGATCGGGGCGGAGGCGGCGCCGGTGTCCGAGGACGGCTCGCCGCACGGCGCCGTCACCGTCGCGTTCTGGGAGCCCGAGCTGACGGACCGCCGCGGCGAGCACGGGGCGCCGGTGCGACGCTCGGCCACCGCGACGGCCGCGGACCTGATCACCGACCTGGCCCTGCAGGGCGTGCGGACGCTGGCCTTCATCAGGTCCCGGCGCGGGGCGGAGTCCATCTCCTCGATCGCCCGCAGCCAGCTCGAGGAGGTCGAACCCGGGCTGGGTGGCCGGATCGCGGCCTACCGCTCCGGGTACCTGCCCGAGGAGCGGCGGGAGCTCGAGGCGCAGCTGCGCTCGGGCGAGCTGCTCGGCATGGCCTCGACGCCGGCGTTGGAGATGGGCATCGACATCGCCGGGCTGGACGCCGTGGTGGTGGCGGGCTGGCCGGGCACGCGCGCCTCGTTCTTCCAGCAGATCGGCCGGGCGGGCCGCTCCGGCGGCGAGTCCCTGGCGTTCTTCGTGGCCTCGGACGACCCCCTGGACACCTTCCTGGTGGAGCACCCGGAGGCGGTGTTCGACCTGGGTGTGGAGGACACCGTGGTGGACCCGACCAATCCGCACCTGCTCGGCGCCCAGCTGTGCGCGGCGGCGGCCGAGCTGCCACTGACGCCGGAGGACCTGCCGCGGTTCGGGGAGCCGGAGGCCGTGCGGCAGCTGGTAGAGCGGCTGTGCGAGCAGGGCCTGCTGCGGCGCCGGCCGGCCGGCTGGTTCTGGACGCACCCCGAGCATGCGGCCGGCATGGTGTCCCTGCGGGACGACGGCGGCGGGCCTGTGCAGATCATCGACGCCGCCTCCGGCGCCCTGCTGGGCACCATGGACTCGCCGCAGACCCACTACCAGGCGCACCCGGGTGCCGTGTACGTCCATCAGAACCGGACCTACCTGGTGCTGGAGCTGGACGAGGACGCGCACGCCGTGATCGTGCAGCGGGCATGGCCGGACTACTTCACCACCGCCCGGGACGTCACTCAGATCGAGATCCAGGGCATCTCCCGGCAGGCGGCCGCGGCCGGGTCCTCGGTGCGCTGGTCCCTGGGCGACGTCCGTGTGACCACCCAGGTGGTCTCCTACCAGCGCAAGGCGCTGATCTCCGGCGAGGTCCTCGGCGAGGAGCCGTTGGAGCTGCCGGCACGGGACCTGTTCACGCAGGCGGTCTGGTACCAGGCGGGCTCCGAGGAGCTGGTGGCCGCGGGGCTGACCGCGGACCGACTGCCCGGCGCCCTGCACGCGGCCGAGCACGCGATGATCGGCATGATGCCGCTGGTGGCGTCCAACGACCGCTGGGACATCGGCGGCGTGTCCATGGTCCTGCACCCGGACACCGGCGTGCCCACGGTGTTCGTCTACGACGGCCGCCCCGGCGGCGCCGGCTTCGCCGAGCGCGGGTTCGTGCAGGCACGGCGCTGGGTGAACGCCACCGCGGCGGCCGTGGCGACGTGCGAGTGCGAGGAGGGCTGCCCGTCCTGCGTGCAGTCCCCCAAGTGCGGCAACCGCAACAGCCCGCTGGACAAGGCCGGCGCCCTGACCGTGCTGTCCCTGCTCTCCCGGACGTTCGACGACCTGGCCGAGGTGCCCGCCGAGCGGGTGCTGCCGGAGGAGTTCGCCGTGGCTCCGCAGAAGGACGACGGGCGTTGAGCCTCCGGGCGGTGGCGCGCGTCGAGCCTCCGGGCGGAGCCGAGCTCCATGACGGGGCCCGGCCCGGGTGGCGGCGTCGGGCGGACCGTGCCCCCGCCGTGGACGAGTGCAACGATGGTGCCGAGCCGTTGCGCCCGTCGAATCGGAGGCCCTCGATGCGTAGTCCCCGCTCCCTCACCTCTGCCCTGCACCCACTGGCGGCCCGCAGACTGGCCGCCTACGGGATCGACGTGGCCTGCTACCTCGGCGTGGCCGCGGCGACGGTGCCCCTCGGGCTCGCGGCCCGGCACCGGTGGCCGATCATGCCCGAGCCCGTGGTCCACGCGCTCGGTACCATCCCGCCGATCGTGGCGGCCGCGTGGGCGGCCTGCGCCGAGCAGTCCGCCACCGGAGCCACGCCGGGGAAGCGGCGGATGGGCCTGCGGGTCTGCACCGACGACGGCACTCGGCTGACCGCCTCCCAGGCCGGGGCCCGTGCCGCGGCCAAGGTCCTGGTGCTGTGGCTGGCCGGTCACACGGTGACCATCCACGCCGTCTACCGTGGCGAGCGGGGACCTGACGCACTGGTGTGGGTCAGCGGAGTGCTCGCCTACGGTGCCGTCGCCCTGGGCGTGGCGCAGACGGTCCTGGAACCGGGACGGCCGCTGCACGATCGGCTGGCCGGCTCGCGGGTGGGGCACGCCGCGGCGGGCTGACGCCGGGGTCATTCGTCCGCATCGGGATCCGCGTCGGCGGGACCCTTGTCCGGTTCGTCCGGCAGGATCGCCCCGGTCGGCGGACCCGCCCTGGCGGTGGCCTCCGCGTCCGCGCCGAAGACCTGCTCCACGGCGACGGTGACCGTCACGGTGGACTGCTCCCCGGGTTCGCAGGAGGTCAGGCGGGCGCCGTTGCGCCCGGCCGTGGCCTCGGCCAGGGTGCAGGCGTCGGTGCCGGTCGGGTCGACCCCGCGCAGGGCGTCG
>NZ_JBNFOB010000171.1:0-5361 GCF_057364565.1 Micrococcus sp. LASM2_SD2
CCGGCGCTTCAGGTGCCGCCGCGGCCGGCGCCCTGCGCACCCTGGGCGGGCGCGAGCGCGAGGTGTCCGTCCCGGTCAAGGGCGTCCGCAAGGCCACTGCCGCGGCGATGGTGGACTCCGCGTTCACCGCCCCGCACGTGACCGAGTTCCTGCAGGTGGACGTCACCGAGACCATGGAGCTGCTCGCCGAGCTCAAGGCGTCCCGCGAGTTCCGCGACGTGAAGCTCACCCCCATGACCCTGGCCGCCCGGGCCTGCGTGCTCTGCATGGAGCGCACCCCGGACGTCAACTCCCGCTGGGACGAGGCCGCCGGCGCGATCGTGCAGCAGAACTTCGTCAACCTGGGCTTCGCCGCGGCCACGCCGCGGGGCCTGATGGTCCCCAACGTCAAGGACGCCCAGGCCATGGACCTGCGTCAGCTGGCTGACGCCATCCGCGAGCTGACCGGCAAGGCCCGCGAGGGCAAGCTCGCCCCGGCAGAGCTGACCGGCGGCACCTTCACCCTGACCAACGTGGGTGTGTTCGGCGTGGACGCCGGCACCCCGATCATCAACCCGGGCGAGGGCGCCATCCTGGCCGTCGGCCAGGTCCGGAAGATGCCGTGGGAGCACAAGGGCGAGATCGCCCTGCGGGACGTGATGACGCTGTCCCTGTCCTTCGACCACCGCTTCGTGGACGGCGAGCAGGGTTCCCGCTTCCTCGCCGACGTCGGCGCCATGCTGCGCCGCCCGGGCATGACCCTCGCGATGGTCTGATCCGCGCCCGAGGTGTGCATCCCGCGCCGGGGTCCTTCCGCGTCCACGCCCGGTCAGGACTGGCGGCCGGACGGGCGATCGTCCGGAGGCCGGAGAGGCCGGCTCAGTCGCCCGAGAGCTCGAGGATCTCCTCGGTCACCACCTCGGCCCGGGCGTTGGAGAACACCTTCTCCTCGCCGACGACCTCGAATCCGCGGCGCTTCAGGACCTTCTGGGAGCCCACGTTGTCCGTCGGCACGTGGGCGCGCACGGGGCGCTCGGAGAACTCGGCGAAGAACTCGTCCACGGCGGCGGTGGTCAGCCCCTGGCCCCAGTACTCGCGCGCGGTCCAGAAGGACAGCTCGGGCACGCCGCCCTCCCGGGAGCAGACGAGGGCACCGGCGGCGCGGCCCTGCTCGTCCTGGATGGTCCTCACCAGGGTCCGCTCGTCGCCCAGCAGCTGGGCCCAGTGGTAGTCGAAGACACCCCGGTCCTTCGGATTCCGCGGGGCGAACGCGGACATCACGTTGGCCTCGTCGTCCTGCTGGTGGGCGAAGAACTCGTCCAGATCCTCGGGGCGGACATCTCTGAGCGACACGGCGGTGGACCTCTCTGTCACGGTGCGGTCTGCTGCCGCCGACGTCCGGTGTCTCGGACGCGAGGCGGCGGGTGCCGATCACGCTACCACCGCAGGCCGACGGTGCCCGGTGCGGGCCGTCGTCGGGACGGGGGATCCGGCGGGCGTGGGGATCAGGCGGGGCGAGCGCGCAGCGCGCCCCAGGCCATGGCGATCAGCGCCGGGCGGCGGGCACGGCGGTCCGCGGGGGAACGGCGCACCGAACGCGGCGTGGAGTTGAGCAGACCGAAGGCGGCCTGGGCGCGGAACACGGCCGCGGCCCCGTCCTCCTCCGGATGGAGGTGGCCGATGTGCTCGGCCCACAGGTCGATGTAGGCGCGCTGCACGCGGACCAGGTCCCGGCGCTCGTCCTCCGGCACGGCGCCGAGGTCCCGGTCCTGGACGCGGATGACGTCCCGGTGACGCAGCGCGAAGTCCGTGTGGAAGCCGATCAGCGCCTCGAGGGCCTCCTCGCCGGGAGGGCGGCCGGCCACCGCGGCGCGGCCGCCGTCCAGCAGCCCGTGAGAGGCGTTCTCCAGGATCTGCGTCAGCACGGCGGCTTTGCCGCGGAAGTGCCGGTAGATGCCCGGCCCGGAGATGCCGCAGGCCGCGCCGATGTCCTCGAGCCGGACGGACTCGAAGCCGCGCTCGGCGAAGAGCTCAGCGGCGGCGTCGAGCAGATCCTGGCGGCGCTGGGCCTTGGCCGCCTCGCGGGCGGTGACGGGCTCGGCGGCGCTGAGGGCGTGGGGCGTGGGCATGCGGACCATCGTAGCGGCGCGGCCGCGCTGTGATGTGGACGACAGTGACCGCGGCCAGTAGACTCGGCCCCGGTTTCCAGTTAGTCACAATTCACTGAGTTGGAGGTCGGGCATGTCCGTCCTGTCCACCCGCGCCGTCCCCGAGTCCGCGGAGTTCGCGGACAACGCGGCGGGCCACGCCGAGCTCGAGGCGAGCCTGCGCGAGATCGTCGCGCGCACCGCCCTCGGCGGCCCCGGGAAGTCCCGTCAGCGCCACGTCTCCCGCGGCAAGCTGCTGCCCCGCGAGCGCGTGGACCTGCTGCTGGACGAGGGCTCGCCGTTCCTGGAGGTCGGTGCGCTGGCGGCGCACGGCATGTACGACGGCGACTCCCCGGGCGCCGGCATGATCGCCGGCATCGGCCTGGTGCACGGCCGGACCGTGATGGTCGTGGCCAACGACGCCACCGTCAAGGGCGGCACCTACTACCCGATGACCGTGAAGAAGCACCTGCGCGCGCAGGAGATCGCCCTGGAGAACGGTCTTCCCTGCGTGTACCTCGTGGACTCCGGCGGCGCCTTCCTGCCCCGCCAGGACGAGGTCTTCCCGGATCGGGAGCACTTCGGCCGCATCTTCCGCAACCAGGCGCTGCTGTCCTCGAAGGGCATCCCGCAGATCGCCGCGGTGTGCGGCTCCTCCACCGCCGGCGGCGCCTACGTGCCGGCCATGTGCGACGAGACCGTGATCGTCCGCGACCAGGGCACCATCTTCCTCGGCGGCCCGCCCCTGGTGAAGGCCGCGATCGGCGAGGACGTCACCGCCGAGGAGCTCGGCGGCGGCCGGCTGCACGCCGAGGTCTCCGGCGTGGCCGACCACCTCGCGGACGACGACACCCACGCCATGCAGATCCTCCGGGACATCGTGGCCACCCTGCCCCGTCCGAACGAGCCGGCCTGGACCGTGGTGGACCCGGTCGAGCCCGCCGTGGACCCGGAGCAGCTCACCGGCGTGGTCCCCGTGGACGTCAACGCCGCCTACGACGTGCACGAGGTCATCGCCCGCCTCGTGGACGGCTCCGAGTTCCACGAGTTCAAGGCCGGCTACGGCACCACCCTCGTCACCGGCTTCGCCCGGATCGACGGGCATCCGGTGGGCATCGTGGCCAACAACGGCATCCTCTTCGGTGAGTCCGCCCGCAAGGGCGCCCACTTCGTGGAGCTCTGCGACCAGCGCGGCGTGCCGCTGCTGTTCCTGCAGAACATCTCCGGCTTCATGGTCGGCCGGGACGCCGAGGCCGGCGGCATCGCTCGCGACGGCGCCAAGATGGTCACCGCCGTCTCCACCTGCCGCGTGCCCAAGCTGACCGTGGTGATCGGCGGCTCCTTCGGCGCCGGCAACTACGCCATGTGCGGCCGCGCCTACTCGCCGCGCTTCCTGTGGATGTGGCCGAACGCCCGCATCTCCGTGATGGGCGGCACCCAGGCCGCCTCCGTGCTCACCCAGATCAAGCAGGACGCGCGTGAGAAGTCAGGCGAGGAGCTCATGAGCACCGAGGAGACCGAGGCCTTCGCCGCCCCCATCCGCGCCCAGTACGAGGACCAGGGCAACCCGCTGTACTCCACCGCACGCCTGTGGGACGACGGCATCATCACGCCGGGCCAGACCCGCCGCGTGCTGGCCATGGCCCTCGACGTCGTCTCCCGCAACCCGCTGCCGGACACCCAGTTCGGCCTGTTCAGGATGTGATCCCCGTGTCCTCGAAGCCCTTCGACACCGTCCTGGTGGCCAACCGCGGCGAGATCGCGGTCCGCGTCATCACCACCCTGCAGCGCCTGGGCATCCGTGCCGTGGCCGTCTACTCGGACGCGGACGCGGACGCCGCGCACGTGCGCCTGGCGGACGAGGCCGTGCGCCTCGGCCCCGCCCCGGCCCGCGAGTCCTACCTGGACATCGACGCCGTGGTGGCCGCCTGCCGGGCCACCGGCGCCCAGGCCGTGCACCCCGGCTACGGGTTCCTCTCCGAGAACGCGGACTTCGCCCGTGCGCTCGACGCCGCCGGCATCGTGTTCATCGGTCCGCCGGTGGCCTCCCTGGACGCCATGGCGGACAAGATCCGCGCCAAGGAGACCGTGTCCGCGTACGGCGTTCCGGTGGTCCCGGGCATCGCCGACCCCACCCTCACGGACGAGCAGATCGTCGCGCGCGCGGACGAGGTCGGCTTCCCGCTGCTGATCAAGCCCTCTGCCGGCGGCGGCGGCAAGGGCATGTTCGCCGTCCACTCGAAGGACGAGCTGCCCGGCGCCCTCGCCTCGGCCCGCCGCACCGCGTCCAACGCGTTCGGCGACGACACCCTCCTGCTCGAGCGCCTCATCACCTCCCCGCGCCACATCGAGGTGCAGGTCTTCGCCGACTCCCACGGCACCACCGTGCACCTGGCCGAGCGCGAGTGCTCCCTGCAGCGCCGCCACCAGAAGGTGATCGAGGAGGCCCCGGCCCCGCTGCTCACCGCCCACGCGGACGGCGAGGCCCTGCGTGCCCGCCTCGGCGAGGCCGCCGTGCAGGCCGCCGCGTCCGTCGGCTACGTGGTGCCGGCACCGTGGAGTTCCTGGTCTCGGACGACCGCCCGGACGAGTTCTTCTTCATGGAGATGAACACCCGCCTCCAGGTGGAGCACCCGGTCTCCGAGGAGGTCGTGCGGGTCCGCGGCGAGCGGCAGGACTTCGTGGAGCTGCAGGTCCGCGTGGCCGCCGGCGAGCCCCTCGGCTTCGCCCAGGAGGACGTGACCCTGGACGGCGCCGCCGTGGAGGCCCGCGTCTACGCCGAGGACCCGGCGCACGGCTTCCTGCCCTCCACCGGCCAGGTGCTCACCTTCGTGGCCCCGCAGGGCGAGGGCGTCCGCGTGGACTCCCTCATGCACGTGGAGGACCCGGACTCCCAGCCCGAGGTCACCGGCTTCTACGACCCGATGATCGCGAAGGTCATCACCCGCGGCACCGACCGCGCGGAGGCCATGCGACGCCTGGACGAGGCGCTGAAGGACACCGTCCTGACCGGCGTCACCTCCAACCTCGCCTGGCTGCGCCACCTGATGGCGCTGCCCGAGGTGCGCGAGGGCCGGCTGACCACCACGATGATCGACTCCATGGACGAGTGGTCCGCGCCGGAGCTGGACGAGGACACCCTCGCCGCCGCGGCCGGCGCGCTCGCCGAGGTGGACACGGACACGGCCGCCGAGGGGCGAGGCGAAGGAGACCTTCGCCCGTCCGCGCGGCGGCC
>NZ_JBNFOB010000172.1:0-5343 GCF_057364565.1 Micrococcus sp. LASM2_SD2
CCGCCGGCGGTGCCGCCGGCGGCGGCGACCACGGCCGTGACCTGGTGGCCGAGGACCTGGCCGACCGTCCTCAGGCCCGGCAGTGGCACGACGAGGACGACGCGGAGGAGTCTGAGGACGCATGGCAGCTGACCGGCCGATGAACGGCTCCTCTCCGAACGGCTCCTCTCCGAACGGCTCCTCTGCGGCGGACGGCACCCCGGACGGCGGTGCCCCGACCGGTGGTGCCGCCCCGGGCGCCGCCCACGGCACAGCCCCGCAGAAGCAGTCCAACTGGAACCTGCCGAACGTGCTCACCACAGTGCGCATCATCATGGTGCCGTTCTTCGTGTGGGCGCTCTGGGCCGGCGGACCGTGGGGCGAGGACTCCCTGACCGCCCGCTGGATCGCGTTCGTGCTGTTCGGCGCCGCCATGTACACGGACAAGCTGGACGGGGACATCGCCCGCTCCCGCGGGATCGTGACGGACTTCGGCAAGATCGCCGACCCCATCGCGGACAAGATGCTCACCGGCGCCGCCCTGGTTGTGTTCTCCCTGCTCGGCGAGCTGTGGTGGTGGGTCACCGTCCTGTTCCTCGTGCGCGAGTGGGGCATCACTCTGATGCGCCTGGTGGTCATCAGGTACGGCGTCATGCCGGCCTCCAGGGGCGGCAAGCTCAAGACCGTGCTGCAGACCGCCGGCATCGGCTTCCTGGCCATGCCCCTGTTCGACGTCCTCGGCTTCTGGTGGGCCTACGTCGGCTGGTCCTTCCTCGGCGCCGCACTCGTGGTGACCGTGGTGACCGGCGTGGACTACGTCCGCCAGGCGATCGCCCTGCGTCGCGAGGCCATCGTCTCCGGTCGCGTGGCCCGGTGAGCCGGACTGCCTGAGGAGACACGGGATGACGACGACGGCCGAGCAGCCTTCCGCGGAGCTCGTCGCCCTGGTGCGTGGGCTGGGGGAGCGGGGGCTGACGCTCGCCTGCGCTGAGTCCCTCACCGCCGGCCGTGTGGCCGCCGCCGTGGCGGACGTCCCCGGCGCGTCCGCCGTCCTGCAGGGCGGCGTGGTCGCCTACCAGAACCGGGTCAAGCACCAGGTGCTCGGCGTGGATGCCGGCCTGTTGGACACCCGCGGTGCGGTGGACCCGGAGACCGCGCGGCAGATGGCCGCCGGGGTGCGCCGCGCGGTCGGCGCGGACATCGACCTCGCCACCACCGGCGTCGCCGGACCCGAGCCGCACCAGGGCAAGGCGGTGGGCACGGTCTGGCTGGGCCTGGCGGTCGGCGCGGGAGTTGCGGGAGGAGGCGGCCGTCGTCGTGGGCGAGCAGGGCGAGCGCTGGCGGACGGGACCCTCACCGTGGCGCGCCTGCTGGAGCTGGACGGGGACCGGGAGGCGATCCGGGCTGAGAGCACCCGGGCCGCCCTGGCGGTGGTGGCCGAGCTGCTCAGCGGTGCCTCGGACACCGCGGACGGCGCCGGAGGCCGCTGAGGCCACCTGAGGACTCCCAGCGGACAGACAGGCCCAGGCCCCTCGACGCGCACCGCGCCGGGCCGCGTAGTGTTCCGCAGGTGACCATCCGAGACCCTGATCTTCCCCTGCCCTCCCTGAACGACCCGGACCCGGACGGCCACGGCCGGCACGTGGTGGGTCTGGTTGCGGACCCGGGCCTGCCGCTGCGGTTGGCCGAGGACGTGGCCGACTCGCTGCCGCGGGTGCTCTCCGAGCGGCTCGGCGGCGGCATCGACTGGGAGGTGCGCGTCCTGAAGCGGGCGCTGCCGGTGACCGGCGACGGCGGCATGATCCTGCCGGCCGCGATCCACGAGCTGGCCGCGGAGCAGGGCTGGGACACCGTGGTGGCGGTGGTGGACCTGCCCCGCTTCGAGGACGGCCGCGGCGTGGTGGCGGACGTCGTCCCCGCCGAGCGCTGGGCGGTGGTCTGCGTGCCCGCCCTCGGCGTGCTGCGGCCGCGCCACCGGCTGCGCGAGACCTTGGTGCGCGTGGTGGGCCACGTGCTGGACGAGGAGCGCGGTGAGCAGCCCGGGGAGGCCACCGAGGACCTGGAGCTGGATGTGGACAGCGGGCGGGTCCGCCACAGCCCGCGCACCGGGCTGACGCCGCTGCCGGGAACCGAGGTGCGGGCCGAGGCGGAGGGGCTGCTGCCGGACGGCGCGCGCTCCGGCACGGTGTTCGCCCGTGGCCTGCGGGGGCGGCTGCGCATGCTGGCCGGCATGGTGATGGCCAACCGCCCCATGCGGATGCCGCTGTCCATGAGCTGGGCCCTGGCCTCGGCGGGGGCGGTGGGGGCGTACGGCGTGTTCTTCGGGTCCATCTGGGTGCTGTCGAACCAGATGTCCGTGGCCCGGCTGACCGCGGTGATGGCGGTGGCGCTGGTGCTGCTGGTGGTCTGGCTGATCACCGCGAACGGGATGTGGTCCGCCCCGGACGGCGGGCGCGGCCGCACGGGCCTGGACAACGCGGCGACCCTGGCGACCGTGACGATCGCCGTCTGCGTGCTCTATGCGGGGCTCTTCGTGGGGCTGGCCCTGGTGGCCGGACTGATCATCCCGCAGGGCTACCTGGCCGAGGAGCTCGGCGGGCACGCCGGCGTGGGCGACTACGTATCCCTGGCCTGGCTGGCGACGTCCATGGGTGTGATCGCCGGCGCGGTGGGATCGAGCTTCGACGACTCCGAGTCCATCCGCACGGCCACCTACTCGCGGCGTGAGCGGCGCCGGCGGGAGGCGGCGCAGGAGCGGGAGAAGGAGCACGCGGAGCTCGAGCGCCGGGGGTGACGGCGACGTGAAGGTCACGGAACGGAAAAGTTCGCTCCGCCGGGAATGAACACGCAGGGCACGCGGTTGTCCTGAACGAGTCAAGAACAGAGGACGGGATCGGCCGGGCGAAGTCACCGCTGCTGCTCAGTGAACGTCCAGGAGGTACCGATAGACATGATGAGGCACCCCATCCACACCAACGGCATCACGCGCTGGGTCCAGGACGGACCCCAGGCTGAGGCCCACGAGACCCCCGCTGCCCCCGAGATCAAGGAGCGCTCCATGCCCGTCCTCCGTCACGAGATCGGCGACGTCCTGCGCGACGTCCGCCAGCGCCAGGGCCGCACCCTGCGCGAGGTGTCGCACGACGCCCGCGTCTCCCTCGGCTACCTCTCCGAGGTCGAGCGCGGCCAGAAGGAGGCCTCCTCCGAGCTGCTGGCCTCGATCTGCGATGCCCTCGACGTCCCGCTGTCCGCCATGCTCCGCGAGGTCTCGGACCGCATCGCCGAGCAGGAGGGCGTGACCGTCCCGGACACCGTCCCGGATGAGCTCGCCGCGGACCTGGACGGCACCGGCCGCGTGGGCACCCTCGCTCACTGACCGCAGGACGCACTGCTTCACGACGACGGGCGGTCGCCTTCCTCTCGAAGGCGGCCGCCCGTCGCCGCGTCCCGCAAGGCCCACCGCCGTGGCATCATCGAGACCGCACCCGCCCGGCGGGTGCGAGCCCTGGGGCCGTCCGGGTGCCGACGCGGTCCGAGCGCCGGCCCGGTCCGGTGACCCGCCCGGACGGGCGAGGCCCCGACGAGACTTTCCGACCCGAGAGGATGTGCATGCGCCGCAGCGAGTTCACCCGCCTGGTGGAGGAGGAGTTCGGCAGGGCCCGGGGCCCGGTGATCGTGGACTCCCTGAACCTGCCCGGGCTGGACTGCACCGGTGCGGAGGCGCTGTCCCGCGGCGTCGATCCGCGCACGGTGTGGCTGGCGATCTGCGACCTGCAGGACGTGCCCGAGGAACGCCGGCTGGGACGTGACATCCCGCCGAAGCGCTGACCGGACACGCCGCCGCGCGTATCGAACACATGTTCGAAGATCTGCGGTAGTGTCCTCCACAGCAGACCGAACCCGGGAGACCGTCCACAGGAACACCCAGCACGGCTTATCGTGTCGGCGCCCGTCCGTAGTGTCGACCACGAGCGGATCGGACGGACCCGCACCTGGCCCCACGGCCCGGACCACAGACCACACATCCAGAGGTGAAAGATGAGCACCGCCACCGGCAACGACCGTCAGAAGGCCCTCGACGCCGCCCTCGCACAGATCGACAAGCAGTTCGGCAAGGGCTCCGTGATGCGCCTGGGCGAGCAGTCCCAGGCCCCGGTCGAGACCATCTCGACCGGCTCGGTCGCCCTGGACGTCGCCCTCGGCACCGGCGGCCTGCCCCGCGGCCGCGTCGTGGAGATCTACGGCCCGGAGTCCTCCGGCAAGACCACGGTCGCCCTGCACGCGGTGGCCAACGCCCAGCGCAACGGCGGCATCGCCGCGTTCATCGACGCCGAGCACGCCCTGGACCCGGTGTACGCCCGCAAGCTCGGCGTGGACACGGACGCCCTGCTCGTGTCCCAGCCGGACACGGGCGAGCAGGCCCTGGAGATCATGGACATGCTGGTCTCCTCGGGCTCCCTGGACATCGTCGTCATCGACTCCGTGGCGGCCCTCGTGCCGCGCGCCGAGATCGAGGGCGAGATGGGCGACTCCCACGTGGGCCTGCAGGCCCGCCTGATGTCCCAGGCGCTGCGCAAGATCACCGGCCGCCTGTCCCACTCCAAGACCACCGCGATCTTCATCAACCAGCTGCGCGAGAAGATCGGCGTGTTCTTCGGTTCCCCGGAGACCACCACCGGCGGCAAGGCCCTGAAGTTCTACGCCTCGGTCCGCATCGACGTGCGCCGCATCGAGACCCTCAAGGAGGCCGGCAACCCGGTCGGCAACCGCACCCGCGCCAAGATCGTGAAGAACAAGATGGCCCCGCCGTTCAAGCAGGCCGAGTTCGACATCCTCTACGGCGAGGGCATCTCCAAGGAGGGCGGCCTGATCGACATGGGCGTCGAGGAGGGCATCGTGCGCAAGTCCGGTGCGTGGTTCACCTATGACGGTGACCAGCTCGGCCAGGGCAAGGAGAACGCCCGGCGGTTCCTCAAGGACAACCCGGACCTGGCGCTCGAGATCGAGACCAGGATCCTCAAGAAGCTCGGCATCGTGCCGGACGAGGACGCCGAGGCGGAGGGCGAGGAGCCCGCGCTGAAGGCCGTCCCGGACGCCGGCTGACCCGCCGGTCGACCCGGATCAGCGCATGAGTGAGCGGCGAGGCCGCGGCACGCCCCAGGGGGACCCCTCCTGGGGCGATGCCATCTGGATCGAGGCCCCCTCGGTGAGGGCCGCTCGGGAACGGGCGGCCCGCTGTGGTGGCGTGGAGACAGGCGGTGCAGCGTCGGGCGGTGCGGACATGCCGGAGGAGGAGCTTCCGGACGGCGTCGACCCCGAACGTCTCGCCGCCGCCCGCGCCCGCAGCGCCTGCCCGCCGGCACG
>NZ_JBNFOB010000173.1:0-5306 GCF_057364565.1 Micrococcus sp. LASM2_SD2
CGCCGGAGCATCGCTCGGCGGCGGGCCGCCGTCGTCCCCCGCACCGGTCGGCGCCGCCGGCAGCGCGGACTCAGATGGTGGCCAGGCGCGCGTTGGCTATGTGGTTGACGTGGTGGCCGCGGATGCCGGCCTTGCGCTCGAGGTCCTCGATGATCGCCGGGGCGAAGTCGACGCCGTAGAGGTCCTGGCAGGAGCCCAGCCCGCCGGGGGCGAACACGTTGACCTCCTTCATGGGTGCTGCCTTCCGTGCCAGGCCGGGCTGCGTCCGCGCCGTGCCAGGACGTCCAGCCGGTGGCCGAGCTCGGCGAACCAGGCGTCATGGATCTGCGGCTGCGTTCGGCCACCTCGTCCGGCAGGGTGCCCTCGCGCCAGACGTCCAGGTCCCAGCAGTCTTCGGGGCGCTGGTAGACACAGGTCTCACGCGGACGGTTCAGGTCCATCTCGAAGCAGGAGCGGTGCATGACCATGCCGGAGCCCACACCCGCCCCGATCGCGTCGGTGAACGAGTCCTCCTCGCGGAAGCGCACGTCCTCGTCCAGGACCATGCGCTCACGGATCTCGTCGCGCAGGTCGTGGCCGGAGTGCACGGCGGTGAAGACCACCTGGCCGGCGGCCGTGACGTCGTCCTTCCAGGGACCGACGACGGCGAAGGGCTCGTCATGGCGCTGCAGCGAGACGGAGTCGAACGACGGGCCGGTGGGGATGCTCTGCGGTGTCCTGCGCGCCACCATCCTCCCGGTGGACCGGACCTGGCAAGGTCAGGGGGATGCCTGAGGCGAATCCCGGGCAAGCGCATCGCACGCTCACAGCCGGCACGGGGAAATTCCAGGTCAGATCCACAGGCGTGGCGCAGATCTCCCGCGTGCGGCGGCCCGGCTTCCCGCCGCGTTCGTGGCTGCGTGACCTCCCTGTCGTGCCCCGGGTGCCCGGCGGTCAGCGGCGGCGCGGGCGCCGCAGCACCGTCCTCATCGCGAGGTCCTGCAGCACGCCCTGCACCTTCGCCTTCGTGGCCTCGGATCCCTGCGGCAGGCGGAGCATGCCCTCCTGCGCCACGGTGGCCACGAGCACCCCGTCCCGGGTGAAGACATGGCCCTGGCCTAGGCCGCGGGAGCCCTGCGCGGAGGGGCTGGACTGCACGTACAGCAGCCACTCGTCCACGCGGGCGGGACGGTGGAACCACATGGAGTGGTCCAGGGTGGCCACGGACATCCGCGGCTGCGTCCAGGCCAGTCCGTGCTGGCGCAGCACGGGCTCCAGCAGCGTGTAGTCGGAGGCGTAGGCCAGCGCCGCGCGGTGCAGGTTCGGGTCGTCTGCCAGCGGGGTGTAGGTCCGCATCCAGACCATGTTGGTGTTGGTCCGTTCCCGAGCCGGCTTCACGTACACGGCCGGGTCCACGTGGCGGATGTCGAACGGGCGGGCCCAGGCCCATTCCTGGGCGATCGGGTGGTGGATGTCCCCGATGAGGTCCGCGGTGGTCGGCAGGTCCTCGGGGGCCGGCACGCCCTCCGGCATGGCGGCCTGGTGGTCGATGCCCTCGGCCGGGGCCTGGAAGGAGCAGGTGAGGGTCAGGATCGCCTTCTCGTCCTGGCTCGCGAGGATGCGCCGCACGGAGAACGAGCGGCCGTCGCGTACCCGCTCCACGGTGAAGGTGATCGGTTTGAGTGCGTCTCCGGGGCGCACGAAGTACCCGTGCAGCGAGTGGGCGTCCCGTCCGGCCTCCACCGTCCGGGCCGCGGCGGCGAGGCACTGGCTGAGCACCTGGCCGCCGAACACGCGGCCATGGGCCTGCTTCGGGGTGACGCCGGTGAATCGGACGTCCCCGGTCAGCGGATGCGGTGCGGCCTCCGCGAGCTCGAGCAGGCCCCGGAGCATGGCGGTGGGGTCCGCGGGGGCGGTGTCCGGGCGGACCAGGCCCTGGCGTAGACGGCGGCGGGCGGGTGATCCCTGGTTGTCCTCGTGCTGCGGTCCCATGCGGCTCCTCGTCTTCAGGGGGGTGGTGGTCGGGTCGTCGTCTCGTCCTGCGCGGTCCCGTGGCGTTCCCACCGCGGCGTGTGACGGGTCGGCCCGCGCGGCGGTGCCTGCGACAATGACCAGTATGACTGAGCAGCGCCGCCACGGTACCGAGACCGAGACCCAGAACGCCACGCCCCGCCTGACGCTCACCTCGGACGCCGCGGTGGCGGACCTCGAGCAGTTCGCCACCCGGGCCCGCCGGGTCTCGGACACCGGCATGCGCCTGCAGCTGATCCCCCCGGCCGCGGAGGGCAGGGAGGCCGTCCTGGCGCAGTGGGTGGACGTGATGTCCCCGCGCGGCCTCGGGGACCACGTCCCGACCGTCCTCGGCCTGCGCACCGTGCCGGTGGCCTCCGCCGAGCACGCCGAGGACCTGGACGCCACCGTGCCCCTGGCCGCGGTCCTCGAGCGCACCGCCCGGATGAAGGACTCGGGCCCGGCCGGCGGCGTGGACCGCACGTTCAACGTCCCGCCGTCCCGGGAGAACCGGCCGTGGACGGCGCTCACCCCGCCGCGCGCCGGATGGACGCAGGTGGCCGAGGTCGGCCACGAGGACCTGATCATGGTGGCCAAGGACGGCATCACGGCCATCCGCCAGGCCCTGCCCTCGAATCCGGGCGACGCGGTGGTGCAGCGCCTGCGTGCGGCCGTGTGGGGCCAGATGCTCGGCGAGCCGGCCGTGGTGCCCTCCGGCTGCGCCTTCGCCGCGTTCTCCCTGGGCTTCCTCCCGCCCCAGGGCCGCGCCCGTGTCCTGCAGAACGGCTCCTGGACCCGCATCGACACCACGGGCGGGTTCGTCCTGCACCGCCCGGCCGTCTCCCTCTGACCTCGGCGTGGGCTCATCCGCCGGGCAGTCCGCGGCAGACTCCCTGGACGCCTTCCGCCCGGGCCCGACGACGGCGCCTGCGCCCTCCGCCTGGGTCCGCGCCTTCGCCGCGGAGCACCGCCTCGAGGTGGCGGCCTGCGCCTGGGTGAACGGGATCGGCGGCACCACCTGGCAGCTCGAGGGCCGAATGGTGGGAGCACGCCATGCCGGACCTGACCCGGGACACGGCGAGGCTCACGGACGAGGCGAGTGCCGTCGTCGGGACACTGGTGGACGGGCTGGGGCGGGCGCTGCGGGCCTTCCATGACGCGGTGCCGGTGGACGAGTGCCCCGGGGACTGGGGGATCGACGAGACGTCCGCGCTGGAGCCCGGCGAAGCGGTGGTCTGCCACGGGGACGCGGACGCGCACACGGCGCGGTTCCTCACCGCCTACGGCATCGGCGTGGACCTGCCGGAGCAGCCCGGCCGCCTCCAGGACTACCGGGCGCGCTGGATGGGGCAGTGACGCCGGGCTCGGCGCCCGGGCAGGTCAGGCCGAGTTGACCATGGAGTGCGCGGCCCGCTCGAGGTAGTCCCACAGCTCGGCCTCCTGCAGCGGGGCCAGGTCCAGGGAGTCCACGGCGGTGCGCATGTGGCGCAGCCAGGCGTCGCGGGCGGCGAAGTCGATCGTGTACGGCATGTGGCGCATCCGCAGGCGGGGGTGGCCGCGCTGCTCCGAGTAGGTCCGCGGACCGCCCCAGTACTGCTCCAGGAACATGCGCAGGCGCTCCTCGGCACCCTCCCAGTCGTCCTGCGGGTACATCGGGGCCAGCAGCGGGTCCTTCCGGACGTTCTCGTAGAAGACCCGGGTCAGCTGCGCGAACGTCTCGTGACCGCCGACGGCCTCGAAGAAGCTCATGGCCTGCCCCGGGGCGGGCAGCGGGCGGGAGTCCCGGGCAGCGACCTGCTCGGCACCGGAGGGCCGGTCCTCCCGCATGACCGGTTCGACCTCCGTGGGGCGCTCCTGCAGGCCGGAGACCTGGGAAGGACGGTTCGCCGGGCGCGGGCGGGCCACGGCGATCGGGGCGCCCAGGCGTGAGGAGAACTCCGGCAGGTGCGGCATCTGCCGCGGCCGCTGCGGGGCGATCTCCACCGGGAAGCCCAGCGAGTTGGCGATGAAGCAGTCGCGGTGGGCCGGCTCGTGGAGGCCGTCGGCCTGCTCCCGCTGGGACTCGTCCGCCAGCCACACCTCCGGACGCAGAGTCGCTGCGGTCATGCGGCCGGCGCCCGAGGACTCCGTCTCGAGGGTGCCCTCCGCGGCCACGGCCATGCCGGTGACCACCACGCCGGCGGCGGTGGCGTGGTGCAGGTAGGACAGCGTGTGGCACTGTGCCAGCGCGCCGAGCAGCAGCTGTTCCGGGTTCCAGCGGGTCTCGTCCCCGTGGAAGGCGCGGGCGGAGGACCCGGAGATCTCTCCGGGGCCGGCGGCCTGCAGGGTCACGTCCCGCCGGTAGTCCCTGTACCCGGACGTGCCGGAGCCCTGGTTGCCGGTCCACTCTGCTCGGAGGCTGAACTGGTGCTTCATGGGATCCAGCCTAGTGGTGGGAAACGACCGGGACGTGCCGTCAGCAGGACACCGAGGGCGGGGGCCCGGCACGACCACTCGTGCCGGGCCCCGCCGGTCTCGTCGGAAGGTCTCCGCTCAGGCGCCGGCCGTGCGGGCCTTCAGCGCACGGGCCATGTCGTCCCGGCACTCGGCCACCACACGGGCCAGGCCGGCGTTGCCGCCCTTGACCTGCTCCACCAGGGCGGTGGCGCGGTCCGCGGTCTCCTGGGAGACCTGCGAGGACGGGAAGCCCAGGGTCGCGGCCGTCTCGGCCATCTCGTGCGAGCGGGAGTTCCAGACGCCCTCGATGCCCTCGAAGTACGCCGTCGCGTACTCCGCGATCAGGGCCGGGTCGTTGACACGCTGGAAGCCCAGGAGCACCTGGCGCTGGGTGGTGTTGGACAGGGTTCCGTCCACCACCTGCCTCCACGCTTCGGCCTTGGCCTCGGCGGTGGGCACGGCGGCGCGGGCCTGGGCGGCGGCGAGGGCACCGGTGGGGACGCCGGCGGCGGGGCCGACGCCGGCACCCTGACCGTGCCGCTCGGCCCGGTGATCTCGAACGTGGGCGTGGGCCTGGTGGACGACCTCGCCGAGGGGACCGCGGACCTGCTCGGCAACGAGGACGGCTCCCTCACGGTCCCCGGGCGCAGCGTCTTCGGTGTGGAGCTGCCGGACACGGACCTGTCCGGCCTGTTCGAGCGGGCCCGGGACGGCGTCCGCGAGTTCGCGGCGGAGGACCGCCTCTCCGTGCTCGTCCACGTGGCCGTTGACGACGGCTCCGGCACCTCCCGACCCGGACGGCGCCTCCTCCGGGCGTCGGCGGCCCTGGCGGACATGCCGACCCTGCTGCGGGCCTCCGCCCACTGGGGCTGGGCGGGCGG
>NZ_JBNFOB010000174.1:0-5302 GCF_057364565.1 Micrococcus sp. LASM2_SD2
AGGCCGAGGGGGGATGCGGCAGCCGATCCCGAGGCAGAGCCGCGCGAGGCGCTGCCCGGCACCGGCCCGGAGCATGAGGGCACGGGGCCGGAGCACGGGGACACGGGACCGGAGCACGGGGGCGAGGGCCGGCCCCACGCTGACGCGGCTGGCACGGTCGAGAACGGAATCCGCCGTCGGAGAAATGCTCTCCGGCGGCGGATTCCTGCCTGCTGGGATTGTCCTGACAGAAATGTCCACAGCGGATATGTCCACAGCGCAGAAACCCCTTCATCGGCTACCGTGGTGAAGGACAAAGAGAATCCGGCATCCGGACCTCTTCCTGCGTGCGTCAAACCCCTTCAGGGAATCGGCTTGTCAGGACGTCTTCACGGATGCCCATGACGGATGAGGGAGATGGACAAGAACATGGCACAGAAGGTCGAAGTTGTCCTGGTGGACGATCTGGACGGCTCGGAGGCCGCCGAGACCGTGAGGTTCGCGATGGACGGGCGCCACTACGAGGTGGACCTGTCCGAGGACAACGCCCGTGAGCTGCGCTCGTTCCTGAAGCCCTACATGAAGAAGGGGCGCGCCGTGGCACCGCCCTCGCCCAAGGCCGAGGCCGCGGACATCCGCAAGTGGGCCGCGGAGAACGGCTACGAGGTCTCCTCCCGCGGGCGCCTGCACCGCGACGTCGTGGAGGCCTACCGCAACGCCAAGCGCAAGTGACCTGAGCCGGGCGTCGGGCGGGCACGCCGGAGGGCCCCGCGGCCCGGGGAGACGGGCCGGGAGGACGGGCGGCGTTCGCTTCACCCAGTGGCGAACAGCCGCCCGTCGTGCTGTCCGCGTGCGTAGGCTCGGGAGCAATCAAGAGCCAAGGAGTGTGACCATGTTCGAAAGGTTCACCGACCGCGCACGGCGGGTGGTGGTGCTCGCGCAGGAAGAGGCGCGGATGCTCAACCACAGCTACATCGGCACCGAGCACATCCTGCTCGGGCTGATCCACGAGGGCGAGGGCGTCGCCGCCAAGGCCCTCGAGTCCATGGACATCTCCCTCGGCGCCGTCCGCGAGAAGGTGCAGGAGGACATCGGCCAGGGTCAGCAGAACCCGCCCGGACACATCCCCTTCACGCCGCGCGCGAAGAAGGTGCTCGAGCTGTCCCTGCGCGAGGCGCTGCAGCTCGGCCACAACTACATCGGCACCGAGCACATCCTGCTCGGCCTGATCCGTGAGGGCGAGGGCGTCGCCGCCCAGGTCCTCGTGAAGCTCGGCGCGGACCTCAACCGGGTCCGCCAGACGGTCATCCAGCTGCTCTCCGGCTACCAGGGCTCCGGCCAGGGCGGCAAGGAGACTGCCGGTGTGGCGCCCGGCGGCCAGTCCGAGGGCCAGAACGCCGGCTCCGTGGTGCTGGACCAGTTCGGCCGGAACCTCACCGCCGCCGCGCACGACGGCAAGCTCGACCCGGTCATCGGCCGCGCCGAGGAGATGGAGCGCGTCATGCAGGTGCTCTCCCGCCGCTCCAAGAACAACCCCGTGCTGATCGGCGAGCCCGGCGTCGGCAAGACCGCCGTGGTGGAGGGCCTGGCCCAGGCCATCGACCGCGGGGACGTACCGGAGACGCTGAAGGACAAGCAGCTCTACTCGCTGGACCTCGGCTCGCTCGTGGCCGGCTCCCGCTACCGCGGCGACTTCGAGGAGCGCCTGAAGAAGGTCCTCAAGGAGATCCGCACCCGCGGGGACATCATCCTGTTCATCGACGAGATCCACACCCTCGTGGGCGCCGGCGCCGCCGAGGGCGCGATCGACGCCGCCAGCATCCTCAAGCCGATGCTGGCCCGCGGCGAGCTGCAGACCATCGGCGCCACCACGCTGGACGAGTACCGCAAGCACATCGAGAAGGACGCGGCCCTCGAGCGTCGCTTCCAGCCGATCCAGGTGACCGAGCCGTCCGTGGAGGACGCCACCGAGATCCTGCGCGGCCTCCGCGACCGCTACGAGGCGCACCACAAGGTGTCTATCACGGACGAAGCCCTGAAGGCCGCCGCCTCCATGGGCGCCCGCTACATCTCGGACCGCTTCCTCCCGGACAAGGCCATCGACCTGATCGACGAGGCCGGCGCCCGCCTGCGCATCCGCCGCATGACCGTTCCTCCGGAGATCAAGGCCTACGAGGGCCGCATCGCCGAGGTCCGGGCCGAGAAGGAGGCCGCGATCGACGGCCAGGACTTCGAGGGCGCCGCCCGCCTGCGCGACCAGGAGCAGCAGCTCGTGGACGAGCAGAAGCAGAAGGAGAAGGCCTGGCGCACCGGCCAGTCCTCGGACGTCGCGACCGTGGACGAGGACCTCATCGCCGAGGTGCTCTCCAAGTCCACCGGCATCCCGGTCTTCAAGCTCACCGAGGAGGAGACGGACCGCCTGCGGAACATGGAGTCCGAGCTCCACCGCCGTGTGATCGGCCAGGACGAGGCCATCAAGTCGCTCTCCCGTGCCATCCGCCGCACGCGTGCCGGCCTGAAGGACCCGAACCGTCCGTCCGGCTCGTTCATCTTCGCCGGGCCCACGGGCGTCGGGAAGACCGAGCTGGCCAAGTCCCTGGCCGAGTTCCTCTTCGGCGAGGAGGACGCCCTGATCACCCTGGACATGTCCGAGTTCCAGGAGAAGCACACGGTGTCCCGTCTGTTCGGCGCCCCTCCCGGCTACGTCGGCTACGAGGAGGGCGGCCAGCTCACCGAGAAGGTCCGCCGCCGTCCGTTCTCCGTGGTCCTGTTCGACGAGGTGGAGAAGGCCCATGCGGACCTGTTCAACTCGCTGCTGCAGATCCTCGAGGACGGTCGCCTCACCGACTCGCAGGGCCGTGTGGTGGACTTCAAGAACACCGTGATCATCATGACCACCAACCTGGGCACCAAGGACATCTCCAAGGGCGTCATGACCGGCTTCCAGTCCTCCACGGACACGAGCACCGGCTACGAGCGCATGAAGGGCAAGGTCCGCGAGGAGCTGCGCCAGCACTTCCGCCCGGAGTTCCTGAACCGTGTGGACGACGTCATCGTGTTCCCGCAGCTGCAGAAGTCCGAGATCGTGCAGATCGTGGACCTGTTCATCGCCCGCCTCGGCAAGCGCCTGGCGGAGCAGGACCTCTCGATCGAGCTCACCAAGGACGCGAAGGAGCTGCTGGCGGACAAGGGCTACGACCCGGCCATGGGTGCCCGCCCGCTGCGCCGCACCGTTCAGAACCTGGTGGAGGACCAGCTCTCCGAGAAGATCCTGTTCGGCGAGATCCCGGCCGGATCGCAGATCCACGTCGGCGTGACCGGCGAGGGCGAGGGCCGCGAGCTGGCCTTCACCTGGTCCGGCGGCCGCACCGAGGTCGAGGGTTCCGAGATGCAGGAGCTGGAGGCCGGCGCGGCCGAGTGACGGCACCGGCGGGCGGCCGTCCGTTCCGGACGTGTGCCGACCACGCAGACCGCGGGGGCGGGGGCCTTGACCCCCGCCCCCGCGGCGCGTTGACTCGAATGCAGAGACGTCCCCACCGGGCGTCCCGGCCGGTCTTCCGGAGCGGGCACCGGTGGAGCGGTCGCCCGGACGGAGGGCGCCCCGGACCGGAGAGAGGAGACACCATGGCTGACATGGACAACAAGTTCGACAAGATGAAGGGCGACGCCAAGGCGGGCCTCGGTGAGGCCACCGGCAACGAGCGCATGGAGTCGGAGGGCCGCACCGAGTCGGCCGCCGCCAGCGGCAAGGACGCTGTCCAGAACGCCGGCGACAAGCTCAAGGGCGCCGCCGAGGGCGTCAAGAACGCCTTCAAGAACAACTGACGCCGATCGTCACCCGGGTCTGGCCTGGGGTGACGCCGAAGGCCGGGGTGATGACTGAGGCGTCGCCCCGGCCCTTCCGCGTGCGGATGCCGGTACCTGCGGTGCCGGGTTGCCCAGGAACCTCCCAGGAGAGGGGTCGCCAGCGGGGTGGCGTGTCAGCTGTGTCTCTGCTTACCGTGGGTCCAGCCGCTCGGGTGACCGATCGGTCGCCGCGGAGGTCGGAGGACTTCGGTTCGAGGACTCCGGGGCGGAACACATGTCCCCCACGTCAAGGAGGCTCAGTCATGGGCATCGGCGATCTCGGCAACCTTGCCAACCAGCACTCCGACAAGATCAACGAGCAGGTCGACAACGCTCAGGAGCAGCACGGCGACAAGCTCGGCCAGCACCAGGACACCGTGAACAAGGGCGTCGACGGCGCGCAGGACAAGTTCCTGAACGGCGGCGAGAACCAGGGCGACGAGCAGAAGTGACTCTGCTCCCGCGCTGACCGGCCCTGAACCGGTCGCCCGAAGGCCCCCGCAGCCTCCCCATGAGGGACGGTGTCGCGGGGGCCTTCGCCATGCCCGGCCCCTCGCGCGGAACCAGAGGATACGGCCGGTTCAGGGCCCGGTGAAGTGGCCAATCCTTCTGGTTCGGTGCAGCACACACCGGTGCGGTGCAGCAACACCGTGGACGCCGGGCACGGGGCCGGTCCTACACTGGGCCGATGCCGAAGCTTCCGGTCACCCTGCGTCCCGCCCGCACCTCCGACGTCCCCGCCATCCAGGACATCGTCCGCCCCCACGCGGACAGCCGCGTGCTGCTGCAGAAGGAGAAGGTCGCCTACTACGAGGCGATCCAGGAGTTCGTGGTGGCCGAGGACGAGGCCGGTGCACTCGTGGGCTTCGGCGCCCTCCACGTGATGTGGGAGCACCTCGCGGAGGTCCGCACGCTCGCCGTGGCGGACCGCGCCCGCGGCGGGGGAGTGGGGCACGCCCTGCTCGAGGAGCTGGTGCGGCGTGCACGGGACATCGGCGTCTCCCAGGTGTTCTGCCTGACCTTCGAGGTCGACTTCTTCACCGCACACGGGTTCGAGGTCATGGCGGACCAGTCCGCCGTGGACCCGGAGGTCTACGCGGAGCTGCTGCGCTCCCATGACGAGGGCGTCGCCGAGTTCCTCGACCTCGCCCGGGTCAAGCCCAACACCCTCGGGAACACCCGCATGATCCGCACCCTCTGAGCGGATGCCTGTCGGCGTTGTTCTGCCGACTCGGTGGGATCAGGTCAGGGACGCCGCTCAGGTGGACGACGTGAACACCGCTCAGTCGGGGAACGAATAGGCGCCGTCGCGCACCAGGAGGAGGCCGTCGTCGAGCAGGCCGGCCAGGCAGCGAGACCACTGCGCCTCGTCCGGCACGTGCGCTCCCAGGCGCCCCGTCTGCCCCACCGCCTGCCGCAGCGAGTCCTCCGGGACGCGGCCGGCCTCCCGCACCGCGGCCATGACGGCGCCACGCAG
>NZ_JBNFOB010000175.1:0-5248 GCF_057364565.1 Micrococcus sp. LASM2_SD2
CGGGCGCCCCGGCCGCCGCACGCGGGGGTCACTCGGCTCCGGCCGAGACCATGACCTGGGCGGCGCGCAGCACGCGCCCGTTGCGGACATAGCCGTTGCGGAAGACCTGGACGATGTGGTCCTCCGGGACCTCCTCGCTCGGCTGGCGCAGGACGGCCTCCTGCAGGGACGGGTCGAACTCGGTCCCCGCCAGGGCCTCCTGATCCTGGCGCTCAAGGCCCAGGCCGTTGAGGACGGTGTCCAGCTTCGCGGCGATCGCGGCCATCGGACCGTCCTCCAGGTCGCCGGCGGCGCGGGCCGCGTCCAGGTCGTCCAGGACCGGGACGAGCGCCATGACGGCCTTGAGCACGCCCTGGTCCTTCGCCACGTCGCGGTCGCGGTCCACGCGGCGCTTGTAGTTCACGTACTCGGCCTGCACACGGCGCAGGTCCGCCTCCAGCTCGGCCTCACGGTCCGAGCGGCCGGGGCTGCTGCGGCGTCGTGATCGGCGCCGTCGGCGTCCGCGCCGGCCTCGTCGAGGATCTTCTCGGCCTGGGACAGGGCGTCCCCGTCGGCCTGCGCGCCGTCCACGTCCTGTCCGGCGGCGGCCTCCTGTGCGGCGGTCTCCTCGGCGGCCTGGTCTGCGGCGGCCTCGGCGGCCTGCCCGTCCTGCTGGACGTCCTCGGGCCGGGTGTTGTCGTCGGGCTGCTTGTCCTGGCTCATGCCGGGCTCCTCTCGTGCGGCCGCCTCGGATGCGGCCGGAAGTCTGCTGGCCCCGTGCGGGGGTGCCCCTGCACCGGGGCGGGGGTGCCCCTGCACCGGGGCGGGGACGACGACGGCGGGTCGGCTCCGCAGCGCGGGCTGCGGCGTGCCGGCCGCCGTCGTCGGGGGTGAAGGTCACCGGTCCCGGCCGCGTCGGCAGGTGATGCCTCCGGCCGGCCGGTGCGGGATCAGTCCTTCTTCTCGTCGTCCTCGTCGACCACCTCGGCGTCGACGACGTCCTCGTCCTGGCCGGCGGCCTGGTCCGCGCCCGGCTGCTCGCCGCCGGTGGCGCCGTCGGCCTGCTGCTGGGCGTAGAGCGCCTCGCCGATCTTGACCTGGGAGGCCTGGAGCTTCTCGAACGCGGCGGCGACCTCGTCGTCGTTGTCCTGCTTCTCCAGGGCGGCCTTGAGGGCGTCGACGTCGGCCTGCACCTCGGTCTTGGTCTCCTCCGGCAGTTTCTCGCCGTTCTCCTTCAAGAGCTTGACCACGGCGTAGGCCGACTGCTCGGCCTGGTTGCGCTGCTCGGCGGCCTCGCGGCGCTTCTTGTCCTCGTCCGCGTGGGCCTCGGCGTCCTTGACCATGCGGTCGATGTCGTCCTTGGACAGGGACGAGCCGCCGGTGATGGTCATGGACTGCTCGGTGCCGGTGCCCTTGTCCTTGGCGGACACGTGGACGATGCCGTTGGCGTCGATGTCGAAGGTGACCTCGATCTGGGGCATGCCGCGCGGGGCCGGGGCGATCCCGGTCAGCTCGAAGGTGCCCAGGTTCTTGTTGTCCCGGGTGAACTCGCGCTCGCCCTGGAAGACCTGGATCGACACGGACGGCTGGTTGTCCTCCGCGGTGGTGAAGGTCTCGGAGCGCTTGGTCGGGATGGCCGTGTTGCGCTCGATGAGCTTGGCCATCACGCCGCCCTTGGTCTCGATGCCCAGCGACAGCGGGGTCACGTCGATCAGGAGGACGTCCTTGCGCTCGCCCTTCAGCACGCCGGCCTGCAGGGAGGCGCCGATGGCGACGACCTCGTCCGGGTTCACGCCCTTGTTGGGCTCCTTGCCGCCGGTGAGGTCCTTCACCAGCTCGGCCACGGCCGGCATGCGGGTGGAACCGCCCACCAGGACCACGTGGTCGATGTCGGCGACCTTCACGCCGGCCTCGGCGATCACGTCGTCGAACGGCTTGCGGGTGCGCTCCAGCAGGTCGGAGGTGAGGTCCTGGAACTTCGCGCGGGAGAGGTGCTCGTCCAGGTGCACCGGGCCGTCGGAGGTGACGGACAGGTACTGCAGGGAGATGTTGGTGCTGGTCGCGGAGGACAGCTCCTTCTTCGCCTGCTCGGCGGCCTCCTTCAGGCGCTGCAGGGCGATCTTGTCCTTGGACAGGTCGGCGCCCTTGGCCTTGGCCTGCTGCAGCAGCCAGTCGACGATCCGCTGGTCCCAGTCGTCGCCGCCGAGGCGGTTGTCGCCGGAGGTGGCGCGCACCTGGATGGTGGAGAAGCCGTCCTCGTCCTTACCCACCTCGAGCAGGGAGACGTCGAAGGTGCCGCCGCCGAGGTCGAAGACGAGGATGAGCTCGTCCTCCTTGCCCTTCTCGAGGCCGTAGGCCAGGGCGGCCGCGGTCGGCTCGTTGATGATGCGGGACACGTTCAGGCCTGCGATCTCGCCGGCCTCCTTGGTGGCCTGGCGCTCGGCGTCGTTGAAGTACGCCGGCACGGTGATGACCGCGTCGGTCACCTTCTCGCCCAGGTACTCCTCGGCGTCGTGCTTCAGCTTCATCAGCGTGCGCGCGGAGATCTCCTGCGCGGTGTACTTCTTGTCGTCCACCTCGGTGGTCCAGTCCGTGCCCATGTGGCGCTTGACCGAGGCCAGCGTGCGCTCCGGGTTGTTGACGGCCTGGCGCTTGGCGACCTCGCCGACCAGCACCTCGCCGCCCTTGGAGAAGGCGACCACCGACGGGGTGGTGCGGGCGCCCTCGGCGTTCGCGATGACGACCGGGTCGCCACCCTCGAGGACGGCAACCACGGAGTTGGTGGTGCCCAGATCGATACCCACTGCTCGCGACATCATGTGTCCTTTCGTCGACTGCTGCTCGAGGTGACTGCGACCGACCGGTGCCGGTCGCCCCTGAGCGTTCTGGACTCAACCTGCCACCGGGGCGGAAGGCCTGTCAAGAAACCTGAGTCACCTCGACTCATGTTCTGGTGTCGACGGGTACAACGAGGGGCCCGGGGGATTCATTCCCGGGCCCCTCATGTGAAGTGCGTCACGCCGTCTTGGCCGGCCACCAGACCCTCGGTCCGATGTCCCTGACCAGGGCGGGGATCAGCAGCGTGCGGACCACGAGGGTGTCCAACAGGACACCGAACGCCACGATGAAGGCGAGCTGCACCATGAACATCAACGGGATCACGGCCAGGGCAGCGAACGTGGCGGCCAGCACCACGCCGGCGGAGGTGATGACGCCGCCGGTCACGGTCAGCGCCTTCAGCACCCCGGCCCGGGTGCCGACCTCCTCCACCTCCTCGCGGGCACGGGTCATGAGGAAGATCGTGTAGTCCACGCCGAGCGCCACGAGGAACACGAACCCGTACAGCGGCACGGTCGGATCCGCGCCCGGGTAGTCGAGCACGTGGTTGAAGACCAGCGCCGAGACGCCCATCGCGGTGCCGAAGCTGATGACGGTGGCCACCACCAGCAGGACGGCGGCCAGCACGGAGCGCAGCAGGACCATGAGGATCAGGAGCACCACGGCGAGCACCAGCGGGATGATGACCGTCAGGTCGCGCTGGGCGGTGTCGTTGGTGTCCAGCGCCTCGGCGGCGGTGCCGCCCACGAGCGTCTCCCCCGGGACCTCCTGGAGCTCGGCGCGGACGGTCTCGATCGTCCGCTGGGCCTCGAGGGACTCGGCCGGGTCGGACAGGGTGGCCGAGAAGACCACCTCGCCGTCCACCTCCAGCGGGGGCAGGTCCATCGGCGGGGTCTCCGCCGGTGCCCCGCCCTCGGCCTCGAGCTGGACCTCGGCGATGCCGTCGGCGCCCTCGAGGATCTCCTGGACCCGGTCACGCTGGTCGGCGGGCGCCACGATGGTCGCCGGCGAGCCGGAACCGGCCGCGAAGTGGTCAGAGAGGACGGCCTGGCCGGCCTTCGCGTCGGACTCGCCCAGGATCACGTCGGTCTGGGAAACACCCGAGGCGTTGAGCTGGGTGATGCCGGCGGCCACGGCGAGCAGCACGGCCGCGGTGACGATCCAGACCGTGCGGGCGTGGCGCGCCACGAGGGCCGCGGACCTCGTCCAGATGCCGTGGTCCTCCTCGAGCCCGGCGATCGGACGGCCCTGGGCGTCCTCGGGCTGGCGGTAGGACCTGCCCTTGGCGGCCAGTCTCTCCTTGCGCGCGCGGGCGTTCGCCGGGGACGGGATGTTCGGCCAGAAGGCGATTCGGCCGAGCAGCTGCAGGATGGCCGGGAGCATGGTCAGCGCGGCCAGCCAGGCGAAGACGATGCCCGAGGCCGCGATGGGTCCGAGGGAACGGTTCGAGTTCAGGTCGGAGAACAGCAGGCAGAGCAGCGCGATGGCCACGGTGGAGGCCGAGGCGGTGATGGCGCCGAAGCTGCCGCGCACGGCAGCGGCGAGCGCGTCGAACACGTGATCGCGGACCAGCAGCTCCTCGCGGTGGCGGGCCACCAGCAGCAGGCAGTAGTCCGTGGCGGCGCCGATCACGAGGATGAACAGGATGCCCTGGGACTGGCCGTTGAGCTGGATCCAGTCCCACTTCGCCATCCAGTAGACGGCCACGATCGCGGCGCACAGGCCACCCATGGCGGTGAGCAGCACGACGATCGGCAGCAGAGCGGAGCGATAGACGACCACGAGGATCACGAACACCACGATCAGTGCGACCCCGAGCAGGATCCCGTCGATCCCGGCGAACGCGTTGCCGAGGTCGGACGCCAGGCCCGCCGGGCCGGTGACGTGCCACTGCGCGTCCGCCAGCGAGGAGTCGGCCACGGCGGCCTCCCCGGGGACGTCCTCGGCCAGGACGGCGCGCAGCTCCTCCACCACCGCGTCGAGCTCCGGGGCACCGTCGGAGGTGTCCACGAGGGTGATCAGCTGGACGGCCTCGCCGTCGTCGCTCGGGATGGGGCCGACGACCTCATCCACGCCCGCGACGCCCTTCAGGGCCGCCGTGATCGCCTCGAAGGCGGGGGCGTCGGCGCGCGGGTCCACCTGCGCCTCCCCCACCACGACCGCCGGGACGGCCTCTCCCTCGCGGAACTTCGCCGCCTCCTCAGCGGCGAGGGTGGACTCGGCGCTGGCCGGAAGGAAGGTCGCCTGGTCGTTCGAGGAGACCTCAGAGATCTTCCCGAAGGTCGGCCCGCCGAATCCCATGGCGGCGAACCACAGGAGGAAGAGGACCACCGCGATGCCGATGCGCAGGCCGGCCGAGGGCCTGCCGTCGCCGGTCAGCGGGACGGCGCCGTGACTCCCGGGCCCCGCCCCCGGACCCGTCGGGGGCGGA
>NZ_JBNFOB010000176.1:0-5245 GCF_057364565.1 Micrococcus sp. LASM2_SD2
GTCCCGGCGCGGAGGAGGTGTCCGGCGCCGGGGCGCCCCTGCGGGGCCGCACAGCCGGCGAGGGGACACCGGGCCAGGGGGTGAGCGCCGTCGTCGTGAGCAGGCCCCGCCGCACCGCTCAGACCTTCCGCAGGAGCACCCGCGAGACCTCGTGCTGGCTGTTCTTGGTCAGCACGAGGCGTGCGCGGCCGCGAGTCGGCAGCACGTTCTGCTGCAGGTTCGGACCGTTGATGGTGTCCCAGAGGTTCTCGGCGATCTCCATCGCCTCGGCCTCGGAGATCTGCGCGTAGCGGTGGAAGTAGCTGCGCGGGTCCGTGAAGGCGCCCGTGCGCAGGTCCCGGAAGCGGGAGAGGTACCAGTCGCGGATCCAGTCCGAGCGGGCGTCCACGTAGACGGAGAAGTCGAAGAAGTCGGACACGGACAGGCCTGTGGTGCCGTCGGCGCGCACCCGCGGCGGCGCCAGCACGTTCAGCCCCTCCACGATCAGCACGTCCGGCCGGTGCACGGCCTGCACCCGGTCCGGGACGATGTCGTAGGAGAAGTGGGAGTACACCGGGGCGGTGACCTCCTCGGCGCCGGACTTCACCTCGGACATGAATCGCAGCAGCGCGCGGCGGTCGTAGGACTCCGGGAAGCCCTTGCGGGTCATCAGGCCCCGCTCCTTCAGCACCGCGTTCGGGTAGAGGAAGCCGTCCGTGGTGATCAGCTGCACGCGCGGGGTGTTCGGCCAGCGGCGCAGCATCTCCTGCAGCACGCGGGCGGTGGTGGACTTGCCCACGGCCACGGAGCCGGCCACGCCGATGACGAAGGGGGTGCGGCGGGTGCGCTCGCCGAGGAACTCGTCCGTGGCGCGGCGCAGGGAGGCCGCGGCCTCCACATTGATGCTGAGCAGGCGGGAGAGCGGGAGGTACACCTCGGCCACCTCGGTGAGCGAGAGCGCGTCGCCGAGGCCGCGCAGGCGCTCCACGTCGTCCTGGTCGAACGGCTGCGCCATCTCCGAGGCCAGCCGCGCCCACGTCTGGCGCTCGAGCTCCACGAAGGGCGAGCTGTGGTGCTCGTGGGGGCGCGGCGCGCGCGGGGTCGGACGGTCGGCGGTGCTTTCGTTGTCCACCCGTCCATCCTGTCACGGTGGGGCCGGGCGCGGCGGGCTGTCGGACCGGTCAGCCTCGCCGGGTGCTCCCGGCGCATACGGGAACCATGCGTATGGATACAGTTGACACCATGCGCGTGCTCGTCACCGGAGGGGCCGGATACCTCGGCTCCCACACCGTCACCTCGCTGCTCGACGGAGGCCACGACGTCCTCGTGGTCGACGACCTCAGCGGCGGGAGCGAGACCGCGCTCGAGCGCGCGGCCGAGGTCTGCGTTGTCGCGTACCCCGGGCCGCGGCTGAGCCTGGTCCGCGCGGACATCCTCGAGCCCGACGCCTACCGGGACGCCGCCGCGGCCTTCGCGCCGGAGGTCGCCGTGCACTTCGCCGGGCTCAAGTCCCCTGCCGAGTCGCTGGCCGAGCCGGAGCGCTACTACACGGTGAACGTCGCCGGCACCGCGGCGGTGGCCGGCGTGGCCCGGGAGGCGGGGGCCCGCGCGCTGCTGTTCTCCTCCTCGGCCACGGTGTACGGGGACGACGCCCCGGTGCCGGTGGGCGAGGGCGACCCGATCGCGCCGGTCACCCCCTACGGGCACTCCAAGGCCATGGCCGAGCAAGTCCTCTCCGACGTGCACGCCGCCCACCCGGGCCTGTCCGTCGCGTCCCTGCGCTACTTCAACCCGGTGGGCGCCCACCCCTCCGGCCGGCTCGGCGAGGATCCCTCCGGCACCCCCGCCAACCTCATGCCCTACGTGGCCCGGGTGGCCGGCGGCGCGTATTCGGAGCTGCAGGTCTTCGGCAGCGACTACCCGACCCGCGACGGCTCCGCGGTCCGCGACTTCATCCATGTCATGGACCTGGCCGAGGCCCATGTGGCCGCGCTCGACTGGCTCGTGGCGCAGGACGGCCCGGTGCACCGCGTCTGGAACATCGGCCGCGGCACCGGCGTGACCGTGCTGGAGATGGTCGCGGCGTTCGAGCGGGTCACCGGCCGTCCCGTCCCGTATCGGGCGGCCCCCCGCCGGGCCGGGGACATCGCGGACTCGTGCGCCGCGGTGGACCGCGTCGCCGAGGAGGTCGGCTGGACGGCCGTGCGCGGCGTGGACGAGATGGTGGCCGACCTGTGGCGCTGGCAGGAGGCGAACCCGGGCGGCTATCGCCCGATGTGACGGTGGGCACCGTGGGACGCGGTGCGCCAGGCGAGGGGTGGACGGGGACGCTGTCACGGTAGAGTTCAACGCATGTGTGGAATCGTCGGATACATCGGCAGCCCCTCGCAGGAGCGTGAGCACTCGGCTCTCGACGTCCTGATGGAGGGCCTGCGTCGTCTGGAATACCGCGGCTACGACTCGGCCGGCGTGGCCCTGGTGGCCGACGGCGAGCTGTACCACCGCAAGAAGGCCGGCAAGCTGGCCAACCTCGCGGCCGAGCTTGAGGAGCGTCCGGTGCCGGGGGCGCTGGTCGGGATCGGGCACACCCGCTGGGCCACCCACGGCGGTCCCAGCGACGAGAACGCCCACCCGCACCTCGCGGACGAGGGGCGCCTCGCCATGATCCACAACGGCATCATCGAGAACTTCGCGGAGCTCAAGGAGGAGATGGTCGCCGCCGGCGTCGAGTTCCTCTCCGAGACGGACACCGAGGTCGCCGCCGCCGTCCTCGGTCACATCTACCGCCACGAGGGTGAGCAGGACCTCACGAAGTCCATGCAGCTGGCCTCTCGCCGCTTCGAGGGCGCCTTCACCCTGCTGGCCGTGCACACCGACTCCCCGGACCGCGTGGTGGCCTCCCGCCGCAACTCCCCGCTCGTGGTGGGCCTCGGCGAGGGAGAGAACTTCCTGGGCTCGGACGTCTCCGGCTTCATCGACTTCACCAAGCGGGCCATCGAGCTGGATCAGGACCAGGTCGTGACCATCACCGCGGACGGCGTGGAGATCACCGACTTCCAGGGCGAGCCGGCCCAGGGCAAGGAGTTCACCGTCGACTGGGACGCCTCGGCGGCCGAGAAGGGCGGCTTCGAGACCTTCATGGAGAAGGAGATCCACGATCAGCCGCAGGCCGTCGCGGACACCCTCCTGGGCCGCACCGACGCCGCCGGCCGCATGGTGCTGGACGAGCTGCGCATCGACGAGGAGGAGCTCAAGGCCGTCAACAAGATCATCGTCCTGGCCTGCGGCACCTCCGCCTACGCCGGCATGGTGGCGAAGTACGCGATCGAGCACTGGTGCCGCATCCCGGTGGAGGTCGAACTCTCGCACGAGTTCCGCTACCGGGACCCGATCATCGACGACACGACCCTCGTGGTGTCCATCTCCCAGTCCGGGGAGACCATGGACACCCTCATGGCGGTCCGCTACGCCAAGGAGCAGGGCGCCCGCACGGTGTCCATCTGCAACACCAACGGCTCCACCATCCCGCGCGAGTCGGACGCCGTGCTCTACACGCACGCCGGCCCGGAGATCGCCGTGGCCTCCACCAAGGCCTTCCTGGCGCAGATCACCGCCGCCTACGTGCTGGGCCTGTACCTGGCGCAGCTGAACAAGAACCTGTTCAGCGGCCAGATCAAGGACATCCTGGCCGACCTCTCCGCCATCCCGGCCAAGATCGAGGACATCCTCGAGCGCAAGGACCAGGTGAAGCAGCTCGCCCGCGCCATGAAGGACGACACCTCGGTGCTGTTCCTCGGCCGCAACGTCGGCTACCCGGTGGCCATGGAGGGCGCGCTCAAGCTCAAGGAGCTGGCCTACATCCACGCCGAAGGCTTCGCGGCCGGCGAGCTCAAGCACGGCCCGATCGCCCTGATCGACGATGGCCAGCCGGTGTTCGTGGTGATGCCGTCCCCGATGGACCGCCACTCGCTGCACGCCAAGGTCGTCTCCAACATCCAGGAGGTCCGCGCCCGCGGCGCCCGCACCATGGTGGTGGCCGAGCGCGGCGACCAGGCCGTCCAGGCCTACGCCGAGGACGTGTTCGAGGTCCCGGAGACCCAGCCGATGCTCATGCCGCTGCTGACCACGGTGCCGCTGCAGATCTTCGCGCTGGAGCTCGCCTCCGCCAAGGGCTACGACGTGGACCAGCCGCGCAACCTCGCCAAGTCCGTCACCGTCGAGTGACCCCGAGGACATGACGACGACGGCGCCCGCCCCCTTCCCGGGGACGGGCGCCGTCCCGTTCGTCTCACCCCCGCCTCATCCCTGAGGGCCAGGCTGGGGGTGCGCGGGGCACTCCGGCCCCGCAACGGAATCGAGGGCGGCGCGGTGCCGTCCGGAACACGCGTGGCGGCCGGGGGTCGCCGCCCGGAAGGGGACCGACATGACCTGGCTCGTCACCGGAGGCGCCGGCTACATCGGCGCGCACGTGGTCCGCGCGTTCATCGCGGAGGGCATCGACGTGGCGGTGGTGGACGACCTGTCCACCGGACACCGCAGGTTCGTCCCCGATGCCGTCCCCTTCCTGGAGGCGGACGTCAATGACGTCTCGGCGCTCGCCGGGTTCATGACCGACCATGCCGTCACCGGCGTCGTCCACGTGGCCGGTTTCAAGTACGCGGGCGTCTCGGTGTCCGAGCCGCTGCGCACGTACCGCACGAACGTGGCGGGCACCGCCGCGGTGCTGGAGGCCATGGAGGCCGCCGGCGTGGAGGCGATCGTCTTCTCCTCCTCGGCCGCGGTCTACGGCACCCCGGACACGGACACGGTCACCGAGGACACCCCCGCCGCCCCGGAGTCGCCGTACGGCGAGTCCAAGCTGATCGGCGAGTGGCTGCTCGCGGACCAGGGTCGGGCCCGCGGGATCCGGCACACGTCCCTGCGGTACTTCAACGTCGTCGGCTCCGGCACGACGGAGCTGGCGGACACCAGCCCGCACAACCTCTTCCCGCTGGTCTTCTCCGCCCTGGCCGCAGGGCGCGCACCGCGCATCAACGGGGACGACTACCCGACCCTGGACGGCACCTGCGTGCGGGACTACGTCCACGTGGCCGACGTGGCCGCCGCCCACGCGGTGGCGGCACGTCGGCTCACCGCGGGGGACCGGCTCCGTCCCGTCTACAACCTCGGCTCCGGAGACGGCACGTCCGTGCGCCAGATCGTCGAGGCGATCCTGGCCGAGGCCGGGGCGGACACGGCCCCCCAGGTGCACCGCGGCGCCCGGGCG
>NZ_JBNFOB010000177.1:0-5219 GCF_057364565.1 Micrococcus sp. LASM2_SD2
GGCTGGCACTGGGGCGGCGAGGCCGCCCACCCGGTGCTGCCCCCGCGGCCACCGCACCCGCGTGGGTCAGGCCGCCCCGCTCGAGGAGCTCGTCTGGGGTCCGGGCCACCAGACCGACGGCACCACGAACCTCATGGGTGCGCTGAAGGCCGCGATGGCCACCTCGGGCTACACCGAGCTGAAGGACTTCCAGAAGGTCGAGGTCATCGTCAACCCTGCGGCGGGAGTCTGACCCGCGTGCTGCGCACCGCCCTCAAGCCGTTCTGGCTGCTGATGCTCGTGCTGACCATCGTGGTGTCCGGCGTGTTCGTCTACCTCTCGAAGTGGCAGTTCGAGGCCGCCGAGACCAACGCCCCGCCGCCGCGCGAACAGACGGAGAATGCCGTCCCGCTGGTGGGCCACCTGGGCGCAGGGGAGCCGTTGCTGGCCTCCCAGGCGGACCAGGTGCTCGAGTTCTCCGGCACCTTCCTCCCCGAGACGGACGTGGTGGTGGACAACCGCCTCCTGCAGGGCGAGGACGGCTACTGGGTGGTCTCGGCGTTCCGCCCGGACGAGGCGCCGGAGGGCGCCCCCGAGGGCATCGTCATTCCGGTGGTCCGCGGCTGGTCAGCGGACGCCGCCGCCGCGGACCCGGCCCCCGAGGGCGAGGTCACCGTGACCGGCCGCCTCCTTCCTCCCGAGGGTCCGATGCCACGCGTCAAGGACGGCCCGGACACGGGCGGGCGGATCCTCGTGGACAGCCTCTCGGCGGCCCAACTGACCAACTTCTGGGACGTGCCCTCCTACGCCGCGTTCGTGGCCGCGTTCGAGGTGGTCGACTCGGCCGGCGAGGACGTGGGCGTCGGGGCCGTCCCGGGCGGACTCGAGCCGGTGTGGGTCGCCCCGCAGCCCTCCGAGACCTCGATCGTCTGGCTCAACGTCTTCTACGCCGTCGAGTGGATCATCTTCGCCGGCTTCGCGCTCTACCTCTGGTGGCGCTTCGTCCGGGACGACCACGCCCGCGACCTCCGCGAGGCCGAGCTGGACGCGGAGTGGGAGCGGCAGTGGCGCGCCGAGGAGCTCGAGCGCCGCCGCGCCGAGGCAGCCCGCGCCAAGGAGGAGGCCCGCCGTGCGTACGCGGCCTACCACGCCTGGAGACCGTGGTCCCCGCCGAGCCGGCCGCCGCAGACCAGGCACCTGCAGACCGCACCCCCGGGGCCGCACGCCCCGACGCACCCCAGGAGTGAGCATGAGCCAGGACCGCATCAGCCAGGACCGCACGGACCAGGACCCCCGCCGCGAGCCGGTCGACCCGGACACCCTGCCGGACCCGGAGGACATCACCGAGGAGGACCTCGGCCCCGCCCCGGCCCGTCCGGCCACCACGCGCCGCTTCGCCGGCACCCGCCAGCAGATCCGCGGCGCGAAGACCTTCTTCAAGGCCTGCGCCTGGATCACCGGCATCATGCTGCTCCTGCTGGTGGTCGAGATGATCGCCAAGTACGGCTTCGGCAACGAGGTCTTCGCCGGCGGCGTCACGGCGGACGGCGTGGAGAACTCGTTCGGCTTCCACCCGGAGGACTCGGTCACCGGGGGAGTGAACCTCTCCAGCGCCATCCTCATCGCCCACGGATGGATGTACGTGGTGTACCTCTTCGCCGGCTTCCGCGTGTGGAACTTCATGCGCTGGGCCCCGTCCCGCCTGTTCCTCATGGCCGGCGGCGGAGTGGTCCCGTTCCTGTCCTTCTTCGTGGAGAAGAAGATCGACCGGGACGTCGAGGCGGAGCTGCACCGCTTCCCGGACGCCGCCCGCCGCTACTGAGCCACCGCCTTCGGAGCACCCCGCAGGCGCCCGGTCAGGCCCACGACACGCCGCGCACCCGCCCTGGTGCGCGGCCGTCGTCGTCTCCCCACCCCCGGTGCCTCGACTATCCTGGACGGGTGACTGACAACGCACCCCTTGAGGAGAACGCCACCGAGCTGGCCGAGGTGATGCCGACCGTCCTGGTGCTGGACTTCGGCGCACAGTACGCACAGCTGATCGCCCGCCGTGTGCGCGAGGCCAATGTCTACTCCGAGGTCGTCCCGGCCTCGACCCCCGCCGACCAGATCCTGGCTCGCGACCCTGCGGCCCTGGTGCTCTCGGGCGGGCCGTCCTCGGTCTACGAGGAGGGCGCCCCGCAGCTGGATCCGGCGCTGCTGGAGGCAGGCGTGCCCGTGCTCGGCCTCTGCTACGGCTTCCAGTCCATCGCGCACGCGCTGGGCGGCACCGTGGCGAAGACCGGCACGCGCGAGTACGGCTCGACCCGGCTGGAGAGCCTGGAGTCCGACTCCGTGCTCTTCGCCGGGCAGGACGACGACCAGGTGGTCTGGATGTCCCACGGCGACGCCGTCACCGAGGCCCCTGAGGGCTTCGCCGTCACCGCCACCACCTCCGGCGCACCGGTCGCGGCCTTCGAGGACCGCGAGCGCCGGATCTTCGGCGTGCAGTGGCACCCGGAGGTCGGCCACTCCTCCCGCGGCCAGGAGGTCATCTCCCACTTCCTCCACGAGGGGGCCGGGCTGGGCTCCGACTGGACTGCCGCCAACGTGATCGACGAGCAGGTCGCCCTGATCCAGGAGCAGATCGGGGACGCCCGTGCGATCTGCGGCCTGTCCGGCGGCGTGGACTCCGCGGTGGCCGCCGCCCTGGTGCAGCGCGCCATCGGCGACCGTCTCACCTGCGTCTACGTGGACCACGGCCTCATGCGCCAGGACGAGTCCGCGCAGATCGAGAAGGCCTTCGGCGAGTCCACCGGCGGCGCCCGCCTGATCATGGTGGACGCCCGCGAGGACTTCCTGTCCGCGCTGGCCGGGGTCACGGACCCGGAGCAGAAGCGCAAGGTCATCGGCGAGCGCTTCATCCGCACGTTCGAGAAGGCCCAGGCGGACATCGTCCTGGAGTCCGCGGACGACCCGCACGCCACGGACGTGAGGTTCCTGGTCCAGGGCACCCTGTACCCGGACGTCGTCGAGTCCGGGGGTGGCGACGGCACCGCGAACATCAAGTCCCACCACAACGTGGGCGGCCTGCCGGACGACATCGAGTTCGAGCTCTGCGAGCCGCTGCGCGCCCTGTTCAAGGACGAGGTCCGCGCCGTGGGCTCCGAGCTCGGCCTGCCGGACGAGATCGTCTGGCGCCAGCCGTTCCCCGGCCCGGGCTGGGCATCCGGATCATCGGCGAGGTCACCTCCGAGCGCCTGGACCTGCTGCGCGCGGCCGATGCGATCGTCCGCGCCGAGATGACCGCCGCCGGACTGGACCGCCACATCTGGCAGTGCCCCGTGGTGCTGCTGGCGGACGTGCGCTCCGTGGGCGTCCAGGGCGACGGCCGCACCTACGGCCACCCGGTGGTGCTGCGCCCCGTCACCTCCGAGGACGCCATGACCGCGGACTGGGCGCGCATCCCCGAGGACGTGCTCGCCCGCATCTCCAACCGCATCACCAACGAGGTCGACGGCGTCAACCGCGTCGTCCTCGACATCACCAGCAAGCCGCCGGGAACCATCGAGTGGGAGTGAGCGGCCGCAGCGACCGCCGTGGACCCGGGCCGAACGCCCGCGCCCGCGGCGGTCGCACGGCCATTCCCGTCCGCCGACCGTGACCCGACGACCTCGCACCCTGCGCGCCTGAGCCGCGTGGACCAGGAAGGACCGACCCCACCGTGACCGAGCACCAGTTCCCGCGCCTGAACCGGGCCCGCGCCGCCGCCTCCGGCGAGACCGCCGGCGACGAGCAGCGCCCGGACCCGGCCACCTGGGTCTCCTCGCTGGGCTCCGGCGCGGAGAGCGACACGATGCTGCGCTTCGCCCCCTCGGCGCAGAACAGCATCGACGTCACCCAGGGCAACAGCTCCGGCCTGTCCCAGCTCATGCTGGGCCGGCGCACGCGTCTGTCCACCCTGCTGCGCACCGAGGAGGAGCGGGAGCAGGCACGCAGCGTGTCCCTCGCCCTGCGCGCGAAGGTCCGCGAGCTGTCCGAGGAGCGCGGCATCAACGTGGGCGCCCTCGCTGTGGGTGTGGCCTCCTGGACGGCGGTGGAGGACGGCCGCCGCGAGCGCCGCTCCGCCCCGGTCATGCTGGCCCGCGTGGCCACCGCCATGCGCCGTGGGGCCCGGGGACGGGACGAGATGGAGGTGCAGATCGTCGAGCAGGCCGAGCTCAACCCGGCCCTCGTGCGCAACCTCCGCCGCCACCACGGCATCGAGCTGGACCCGGACGCCTTCCGGCACGCCGCCTACGCCATGGCCCGCCTCGAGCCGGCCCCCGCCCTGCACCTGCTGCAGGAGAAGGCCGGCCACCTCACGGACTTCCAGGTGGAGCACCGCCTGCTCGTCTCCACGTTCGCGGACCTGGGGGACACCGCCCGCGTGCCGGAGTCCCTCGAGCACCGGCCCGTGGTGCAGGCGCTCTACGACGCCGGCACCGGCATGGTCCCGCGCCGCCGGAGCCTCGAGGACACGGGGCTGCTGCCCGTGGCGCAGCGCAGCGCCGCGGACGAGCGCCACGTGCTGGACGCGGACCCCTCCCAGCAGCGCGTGCTGGACCATGCCCTGGCGGGGGAGTCGTTCCTCGTCCAGGCCGCGCCCGGCACCGGACAGACCCAGACGGCCGCGAACCTTGCCGCCCAGCTGGCCTGGGGCGGCAAGCAGGTGCTGGTGGTGGCGGAGCGCTCCGCCGCCCTGGACGACGTCCGCGGCCGGCTGGCCTCGGTGGGCCTGGAGGACACCGTCCTCCACGTCCCGTCCCACCCGGACCCCGAGCCGCTGCGTCGGAGCCTGGTGCAGGCCGTGCTCCGCGCCGAGCGGGCGCAGGCCCCGGACACCGACCGGCTCCGGCAGGAGCTCGCCGAGCACCACGCCCGCCTGTCCGAGCACGTCTCCTCGCTTCACCACGTCCGTCCGCGCTGGGGCTGCTCGCCCTACCAGGCCATGCAGGCGCTCGCCGCACTGACCTCCCTGCAGCCCTCGCCGGCCACCACCGTGCGCCTCAAGCGCTCCGTCCTGGACTCCACCGTCAACCGTCAGGCCGTGGCGGAGCAGCTCGTCCGCGCCGGCGAGCTCGGCGCGTTCTCCGCCGCCTCCACCCAGTCCCGCTGGTTCGGCGCCCGCGTCCGCAACGTCCAGGAGACTGAGGCCGCCACCGAGCTCGTCGAGGAGCTCGCGGCCCGCCTGGCGATCGCCGGCGTGCCGTGATCCGCGG
>NZ_JBNFOB010000178.1:0-5150 GCF_057364565.1 Micrococcus sp. LASM2_SD2
CGCCGGGGGCGGTCGGCGTCCCGGGGGAGGCGTCGAGGGACTCGAGCGCGACGAGGGCGACGGCCTCGGCCAGCTGCCCGGCCGGCAGGGCGGGGACGGAGTCGTCCGCACGGTGCTCCAGGTCCCAGGGGATGTGGACGAAACCGGCGGCGCGGGCGGTGCCCGGCGCATGCAGCACGGCGTACATAAGGTGGTTGCAGACGAAGGAGCCGGCGGACAGGGACAGCTGGGCAGGGATGTCGGCGGCCTGGACGGCGGCCAGCGCACGCTTGACCGGGAGCGTGGCGAACAGGGCGGCCGGGCCGCCCTCGACGACGGGCCGGTCCACCGGCTGGTCCCCCGAGTTGTCCGGGATGCGGGCGTCCTGCAGGTTCACCGCGACACGTTCGAGACGGACCTGCCCGGTGCCTCCGGCCAGCCCGACGCAGACCACGACCTCGGGACGGTGGTCCGCGAGCGCCTCCTGCAGCGCCGGCACCGACGTGGCGAAGACGCACGGGATCTGCACGGCGCGGGCGTCGTGCCCGACGGCGCGCAGGAGGTCCGCCGCGGCGGAGGCGGCGGCCCAGGACGGGTTGGTGGCATCGCCGCCGAAGGGCTCGAAGCCGGTGAGCAGGATCCGGGATGCAGCCGTCATGGGCCGAACACTAACGGATCGCGGCGGCAGGGGGGCCGTGCGGCCGGGATGCGATGGTCTCTGGGGGCCGGAACGGCGGTGCCCACGCGAACCCGGACGACCGAACCGTTCGAACACACTTGCGATCCTGTTCGAATATGTGTTCTACTCTTTGCCATGCGATGGGAAGCGCAGACCCTGCGGGCCGGGAGCGGCACCGAGCAGACGGGGACCGGCACACCGGCCGGCGCACCCGCCCTGCTGCCGCTCCCGGACCTGCAGCGGACCGTCACCACGCCGGAGTTCGCTGGCATCACCTTCCATGAGGTGGAGGCGAAGACGGTCCTGAACCGGGTCCCGGAGGCCTCGCAGATGCCGTTCCGGTGGACCGTCAACCCGTACCGGGGCTGCACGCACGCCTGCCGCTACTGCTTTGCCCGCAGCACCCACGAGTTCCTGGACCTGGACGCCGGCGCGGACTTCGACCGGCAGATCGTGGTGAAGGTGAACGCCCCCGAGGTCCTGCGCGCCGAGCTGGCCCGCCCCACCTGGGGCCGGGAGACCGTCGCCCTGGGCACCAACACGGACCCCTACCAGCGGGCGGAGGGTCGCTACCGGCTGATGCCGGGGATCATCTCCGCGCTCGCCGAGTCCGGCACCCCGTTCTCGATCCTCACGAAGGGCACCCTGCTCACCCGGGACGTGCCGCTGCTCGGCGCCGCCGCACGGTCCGTCCCCGTGGACGTCGGGGTCTCCCTGGCCCTGCTGGACCCGGCGGTCGCCGCGGCCGTGGAGCCGGGGACGCCGTCGCCGACGGCACGGCTCAAGCTCATCGAGCGGCTCACAGCCGCCGGGGCCCGTGTCCACGTCATGGCGATGCCGATCCTGCCGTGGCTCACGGACTCGGACGATCAGCTGGACACCCTCATGCGTGCCGTCGCCGCGGCCGGCGCGGCATCCGTGCTCACCGGCGCCCTGCACCTGCGTCCCGGCGCACGGCAGTGGTACCTGGACTGGATCGCGGCCGAGCACCCGGAGCTGCTGGACGGCTACCGCCGCATGTACGCCCGGTCCTCCTATGCTCCGGCCTCCTACCGCGCCGGGCTGGAACGCCGGGGCGTCGCCGCCGCCCGCCGCTACGGCCTGGCGATCGGCGGGGCGCAGGGGATCCGACGGGAGGACGGGCCGCGGATCGAGTCACGCCCGCTGCCGATCGGCGAGGGACGGCCGGCCACCGCCCACAGGACGGTTCGGCGCAGCCGCCGCCCGCACCCGACGCGGACTGGCGGCTGCGGCGGACTCCGCCGGGGTCGCACTGCGCCCGGCACTCACACAGCCGGCGCTGTTCTGAGCGTGTCCGGGGCGAGCCGGTCCAGCAGGGCGTCCACGATCGGTCGGTCCGCCGGAATCCAGTCGAGGGCGTGCAGGTCCGCTCGCGTCAGCGCGGTCCACTGCAGGAGGTCGTGGTCCTCCAGGGGCTCCGGACCCGCCGACCCCGCGCGGAGGACACCGACGAACACCCTCATGAACGCGCCGTTGGCCAGCAGCCATCCACGCGGGTCCGCGGACTCGACCTCCACGCCGAGCCGGACCTGCGCCCCGAGCTCCTCATGCACCTCCCGTTCCAGGGCCGCACGCGGCCCCTCCCCCGGCTCCACCTTCCCACCGGGGAACTCCCACAGCCCGGCCAGGGCCTCCGGTGCGCTCCGGCGGGCGGCCAGGATCCGCCGCGGCGCGGCCGGATCGTCGATCAGCGCGACGCCCACGACCAGCGGCTTCGACGGGTCGGGCTGCACGGACGGGGAGGGCGATGTGGGCGAACTCATGACCCCAGCCTAAGGACGCGGCCGCTCCTCCCGTTCCATGGGTCGTAGGCTTGGCAGGTGGACCAGCCCGAACACCGACTCCGCTCCCGCACGACCCTCCCGTCGGCCCCGACACCCGAGGGCCCGCCGGCCCCCGCCCTCGGCACGGACGCGAACGGCCCACGTCTGCACGGACGGCGCCTGCTCTGGGCCGTGCTGGCCCTGGCGATGGGCAGCTTCGCGATCGGCACCACCGAGTTCACCATCATGGGCCTGCTCCCGGAGGCCGTCGCCGACCTGGACGTGTCCCAGGAGGCCGGCGGCGTGCTCATCTCCATGTATGCACTCGGTGTGGTCGTGGGCGCCCCGACCCTGGCGGCGGCACTGTCCGCGGTGGACCGGCGGCGCTCCTCCATGCTGCTGATGGGACTGTTCGCGGTGGGACACCTCGGCTCCCTGCTGGCCCCGACGATCGGTTGGATGATGGCGGCCCGGTTCCTCTCCGGCCTCCCCCACGGCGCGTTCTTCTCCGCCGCCGCCCTCGCCGCCGCCCACCTGGCCGGACCGACCCGCCGCGGCCAGGCCGTCGGCTGGGTCCTGGCGGGACTGTCCGTGGCCAACCTGCTCGGCGTCCCCGCGGCCACCGCCCTGGGCCAGCAGGCCGGCTGGCGGTGGATGTTCGTGGTGGTCGCCGCGTGCGCGGGCCTCTGCATCCTGGCCACCTGGCTGCTGGTGCCGCCGGTCCCGGCACCGGAGGGCAGCAGCATCCGCCGCGAGCTGAGGGGGCTGACCTCCCCGCGGCTGTGGAGGACGGCGCTGGTCGGGGTCCTCGGCTTCGCCGGGATGTTCTGCCTGTACACCTACATCGCCGCCCTGCTGACGGACGTGGGCGGACTGGCGCCGCGGCACATCCCACTGGTCCTGGCACTGTACGGAGTCGGCATGGTGGTGGGCACGCTGATCGGCGGCGCCATGACGGACCGGGACCCCGTCCGCACGCTGCGGCTGTCCTTCCTGCTCTCCGCCGTCACACTGCTGCTGGTCTACCTGCTCTCCCCGTGGTGGTGGGCCGCACTCCTCCCCCTGTTCCTGGTGGCCGTCTGCGGCTCGGGCATCGCCCCGGCCCTGCAGGTCCTGCTCGTGGACGCCGCGCCGGCCTCGCCCCAGCTGGCGGGCTCCCTCAACCACTCGGCCCTGAACATGGCCAATGCGATCGGAGCCTGGGTGGGTGCGGCGATCATCGGCGCCGGACACGCGGCGAACGTCCCGTCACTGGCGGGTGCGGCCGTCGCAGCGCTCGGCCTGGCGCTCTCCTGCACGCTCATCCGACGTCAGTCTGTGTAATCCCAATGCTCATGGAAGTGGAGCGAGAGAAAACACACAGTATCCGTGAGCGGAAAAGAGACTTTTGCCCTGTGGTCCCGGTACAGTGATCGGGCAAGACATTTTCGCACTCTCGAAAGGTGACAAGCACATGGGTATCATCGCTTGGCTCGTTCTCGGTCTCATCGCGGGCGCCATCGCCCGCCTCATCCTCCCCGGCCACCAGGGCACCGGCTGGATCGGCGCCCTCATCACCGGCCTCCTCGGCGGGCTCCTGGGCGGCTGGATCGCCGGCGCCCTCGGCATCGGCGCCATGGACAAGTTCTTCGACCTCGGCACCTGGATCTTCGCGATCCTCGGTGGCGTGATCGTCGCCTTCATCTGGCAGGCCATCACCGGCCGCCGCGGTGCCCGTCACTGATCTGACGCACCACACCAGAAAGGCCCCCACCCGGTTCGGGTGGGGGCCTTTCTCATGCCTGCCCATGCACGACCGCCTGCGCATGGACGACTGCCTGCTCGAGGACGAGGCGCGCATCCACTCCTGAAGCAGGCGAGCGATCCGCCGTCGTACAGCGACGAATGCCGCGCGGTCAGCGGGCGCGGTGTCCGGCCATCGCCGACGCGTAGAGGCAGACGGTGGCCGCGGTGCCCACGTTGAGGGATTCTGCCGCCCCGTAGAGCGGCACGGCGACGGCCTGGTCGGCGAGGGAGCGCTCCTGGGCGGACAGCCCCTGGGCCTCGTTGCCGAGCAGCCAGGCGGTCGGCGCCGCGAGCCGCTCCGAGGACAACGAGGTGAGCGTGTGGTCCGCGTATCCGTCTGCGGCCCAGACCTGCAGTCCGGCCCCTCGCAGCGCGGCGGTGGCCTCTGCGGCCTCCAGGCCCGTGACCACCGGCAGATGGAAGATCGAGCCCGCCGTGGAGCGGACGACCTTCGGGTTGAACGGGTCCACCGACCCTGCCGTCAGCAGCACGGCATCGGCGCCGGCGGCGTCCGCGGCCCGCAGGATGGTGCCGGCATTGCCGGGGTCCTGCACCCGGCACAGCACCGCCGCCAGCCGCACCGTCTCGGCCGCGAGCACCTGTTCCAGCGTCACGGACGTCGGCAGTGCGGCGACGATCAGGATCCCCTGGCCCGTCACCGCGTCCGACATCGCGGTGAGGACCTCGTCCGAGGCTCGGCGGACGGTGAGCCGCCGGGCGGACGGCGCGCGGCCGTCGTCGTCCCCGGCGGATGCGGAGGGGTGAGCCGGGCGGAACGCGGCGGCCTCCTCCACGAGGGCCGCCAGCTCCGGGTTCCGCTGCGCGAGCCGTTCGGAGACGTAGACCTCACGGGCCACCTCTCCTGCGGGCCACGCCGCGCGTGCCCCCTCCGGGCCAGGCCGAGGTGGGCGCGCAGCGCCTCG
>NZ_JBNFOB010000179.1:0-5149 GCF_057364565.1 Micrococcus sp. LASM2_SD2
CCGTCGTCGTGGTCCGGATCAGGCGGCGGCCGCGGACGCCGCCTCCCGGCCGCCCTCACCTCGGACGGCGGCGAGGTCGCCGAGGCGCTCGGCCTCCTTCGGCCCGGGCTTCATGGCGCGCAGGGCGTTGAGGATGGCCACCACGTCCACGAGCTCCTGGAACAGCGCACCCACCAGGGCCGGAATGGCACCGGTGGCGGCGATGAGCATGAGCACCAGGGACAGGGCGATGCCCAACCAGATCGACTGCTTCGCCACCTGCAGGGTGCGCTGACCGGCGGTGACCGCGACCGCGACCCTGGAGACGTCGTCGGCCAGCAGCACCACGTCCGCGGACTCGGAGGCCGCCGTGGACCCGCGGGCCCCCATGGCCACGCCCACGTCCGCGGCGGCGAGCACCGGGACGTCGTTGACGCCGTCGCCGACCATCATCACCGGGCGGTCCGGGCGCTCCGAGAGCAGGCGCACCTTGTCTGCCGGCAGCAGGTCCGCGTGGACCTCGTCGATGCCCGCCTCACCGGCGATGTGGCGGCCGGTGGCCTCGGCATCGCCGGTGAGCATGAGGACGTGGCGGGCACCGAGCCGGTGCAGGGCCTGCACGGTGGCGGCGGACTCGGGCCGGATGCGGTCGGCAAGCAGCAGGACCCCGGCGAAGTCCCCGTCCACGGCCACGTAGACCGCCGACTGGCCCGGGGCCAGCTCCGCCTGCTCGGTGTCCGGGGCGGCCTCGGCGACGTAGGCGCGCTTGCCCACCACCACGCGGCGGCCGTCGAGGACGGCGACCACGCCGTTCGTGGCCTCCTCCGTGGCGTCCTGCGACGTCGCCAGGTGCAGGCCCCGCTCCTCGGCGGCCGCACGGATGGCGTCGGCCAGCACGTGCACGGAGTACTGCTCGGCCGAGGCGGCCAGGCGCAGCAGCTCGTCCTCGTCGACGCCGGCGGCGGGACGCACTCCGACCAGCTCGGGGCGGCCCGCGGTGAGCGTGCCGGTCTTGTCGAAGCCGACGGTCTGCACCGCGCCGAGCGCCTCGATGGTCCCGCCGGACTTCACGATCACGCCGGACGTGGCGGCGCGGGACATCCCGCCCAGGAACGCCACGGGGGCCGCGATGAGCAGCGGACACGGCGTGGCCACCACGAGGACCTCGGCGAAGCGCACCGGGTCCCCGGCGTACCACCAGGCCAGGCCGGCGATGGCGTAGGCCGCGGCGGTGAACGGCACGGCGTAGCGGTCCGCCAGGCGCACCATCGGGGCACGGGACTCGGCGGCCTGCTTCACCAGGGCGACGATCGCCGCGTACTGGGAGTCGGCGGCGGAGGCGGTGGCCTCGAGCACGAAGGCGCGGGTGCCGTTGAGCGCACCGGACATCACGGCCGAGCCGGTGCGGTGCGTGACGGGCAGGGACTCACCGGTCAGCGAAGACTCGTCCAGGTCCACGGCGACCTCACCGCCGTCCTCGGCGGAGGCCACGGTGCCGTCCACGGGCAGCACCTCGGCGGGGCGGACCAGGAGGCGGTCGCCGGGGCGGACCTCCTCGACCGACACGTCCTCCACCGAGCCGTCCCGGCGCAGACGGTGGGCCCGCTGCGGGGCACGGTCCAGCAGGGCGGACAGGTCCCGCCTGGCGCGGCCGGCGGCGTAGTCCTCCAGGGCCTCGCCGCCGGTGAGCATGAGGCAGACGAGCACGGCGGCGAGATACTCCCCCACCAGCACGGTGGCCACGATCGCCGTGACCGCGAGGATGTCCACCCCCCAGTGGCCGCGCATCAGGTCCTTCACCATGCCGACCGAGGTCCAGGCGGCCACCACGAGCGCGTAGGCGGAGGCGATCCAGCGGGCCGGGTCCTCCGCCCCGGCCAGGTGCAGGCCGAGGGTGAGGACGAAGACGATCAGGGTGGCGACCACCCACGGATACTCACGGACGATGCCGGTGATGCGCTGCATGGCTGCGGGGTCTCCTTGCTCCTCTGGCACCACCCTCTCCCAGGACGCGCCCAGCCGCCACGCAGGTCAGGCTGGCCTTGCCCCGGGGCGGCTCAGGTCCGGCCGACGAACCAGCCGCGCAGCGTCTCCAGGCGCTTCTCCAGCTGCGCCTGGGTGGCCTGCGCCACCGCGGGCCCGCCGGAGATCTCGCGCAGGCGGTTGTGGATCACCCCGTGCGGGGTGGCGGTGCGGGCGGCCCAGGCGGAGACCATCTTGGACAGCTCGGAGCGCAGGTCCTTCAGGCGTCGGTGGTCCACCACGTCCGCCGGCTCGGCACGCTTCGCCCCCGGCTTGCGCTTGAGCTGCTCGGCCTGGCGGGCGCGTAGCAGCTCGGACACCTGGTCCGCGTCCAGCAGTCCCGGGATGCCGAGGAAGTCGAGCTCCTCCTCCGAGCCGACGGCGCCGCCGAGGCCGAACTCGCCGCCGTCGAAGAGGACCTTGTCGAAGCTCGCCTGGGACTCCATCGCCTGGAACTTCTCGCGGTTCAGGGTGTCCGAGGCGGACTCGGCGCGGTTGGCCTCGGCCAGCAGGTCCTCCTCCGGGGCGTCGGCGAGGTCCTCGATCTCCACCTCCTGGCCGGTCTTGCGGTCCAGGGCGTGGTCCCGCTCTACCTCCATCTCGTTGGCCAGCAGCATCAGGTGCGGCACGGACGGCAGGAAGACCGAGGCGACCTCGCCGCGGCGGCGAGAGCGCACGAAGCGGCCCACGGCCTGGGCGAAGAACAGCGGGGTCGAGGTGTTGGTGGCGTAGACGCCCACGCACAGCCGGGGCACGTCCACGCCCTCGGACACCATGCGCACGGCCACCATCCACCGCTCGTCCGACTCGGCGAAGGACTCGATGCGGTCCGAGGCGCCCTTGTCGTCCGAGAGGATGACGGCCGGCCTCTGGCCGGTCAGCGCCTCCAGCTGGGCGGCGTAGGCGCGGGCGTCCTCGTGGTCCGAGGCGATCACCAGGCCGCCGGCGTCCGGGACGTTCCGGCGGACCTCAGTGAGCCGGCGGTCCGCGGCACGCAGCACGGCCGGGATCCACTCGCCCTCCGGGTTCAGCGCGGTGCGCCAGGCGGAGTTGGTGATGTCCTTGGTGGCGGCCTCCCCCAGCTGGGCCTCCATGACGTCACCGGTGGAGGTCTTCCAGCGCATCTGCCCCGAGTACGCCATGAAGATCACGGGGCGCACCACGTGGTCCCGCAGCGCCGGTCCGTAGCCGTAGGTGTAGTCCGCCTTGGACCGGGCGATGCCGTCCGCGCCCTCGGCGTACTCCACGAACGGGATGGTGGCGGTGTCCGAGCGGAACGGGGTGCCGGTCAGGGCGAGGCGGCGGGTGGCGGGCTCGAAGGCCTCCCGGATGCCGTCGCCCCAGCTCAGGGCGTCTCCGCCGTGGTGGATCTCGTCCAGGATCACCAGGGTCTTGGCCGCCTCGGTGCGGTTGCGGTGCAGGATCGGCTTGTTCGCCACCTGCGCGTAGGTCAGCGCCACACCGCGGTACTCGGCGCCGTGACGGCCGTCCGCGTTCTTGAAGTTCGGGTCGATCGCCAGGCCCACGCGGGCGGCGTTGTCCGCCCACTGGCGCTTGAGGTGGTCCGTGGGCGCCACCACGGTGAGGCGTTGCACGGCGCCGGAGTCCATGAGGATCTTCGCCACGCGCAGGGCGAAGGTGGTCTTGCCGGCGCCGGGGGTGGCGACGGCGAGGAAGTCACGGGGTGTCTCGGCGAGGTACTTCTCGAGTGCCTCCTGCTGCCACTGGCGCAGCTTCGGGGCCGTGCCCCAGGCCGCCCGCTCGGGCATGGCCGGGGGAAGGTCCTCGCCGACGTGGAAGAGTGCCGCGGGATCCTGACGATCAGTCATGCGTGCTGCGGATCAGCCCTTGTTCCGGCCGAACCAGCCGCGCTTGCCGCCTCCCGAGCCGCCAGCGCCGCCGTCCTGCGGGTCCCGGAGACCGTCGTAGACCTCCTTGCACTGCGGGCAGACCGGGAACCTCTCCGGGTCCCGGCCGGGCACCCACACCTTGCCGCAGAGGGCGATCACGGGCTCGCCGGTCATGGCGGACTCCATGATCTTCTCCTTGCGCACGTAGTGCGCGAAGCGCTCGTGGTCGCCCGGCTCGATCAGCTGCTCCTGCTCCTGGCGCTCGAGCACGGAGGTGCCGCCGCCGGAGGTGGACAGCGGGTCGGTCTGGGTCGCATCGCCGGGGAGAGTCATGCCGCACATTCTACGACCCTCTCCGGACATGATGCGGAAGGAGGGCTCAAAACCGGGCGACGGCCTGGTACGTCTCGGCCCCGGCCCGGTCCAGCCAGCGGCCGCCGAGGCGCACGCCCAGCCACAGCCCGGCGCCGCCCCAGAGCAGCCCCACGGCGAGGGTGAGCAGTCCCCACAGGGGCGTCGTCCCGGTCACCGCGTAGCCGATCGCCGCCACCGTGATCGGCAGGGTGATCACCAGCGAGAGCAGCATGGAGGCCAGCTGCACCACCATCATGCGCATGCCGCCGCCCTGCGGGGTGGCGAACGGCGAGTCGCCCGGCTTCGGCACCGGGTACACCAGCCGCGCCGAGAGCAGGCTCGCCATGCCCGTCACACACGCCAGCGTGCCCAGTGAGACGCCCAGCAGCGCCGGCAGGTGTTCCCACATCCCGTACACCGCGACCGGTCCCACCGCCCCGGCGAGGGTGGCGGGCACCCCGAGCACGGCCATGCCGAGCACGCGGCCCCAGCGGTCGTCCGTGCCGCTCATTCCGGCGGTGACGTGGTGGTGGAAGGCCGTGTGGTCGTAGGCGACGTCCGCCGAGAGGGCCACCCCCATGGTCCAGCCGATCAGCGGGCCGAGCAGCAGCAGGGTGGGGACCAGCGGCCCGCCCTGCTGCTGGCCGCCGGCGAACCAGAGCAGGACGGCGAACAGCGGCACCACCACGAGCGAGGCCGAATAGCGCGGATCCGTGAACCAGTAGCGCTGGCACCGGGCCGCGATCGCGGTGACCGGTCCCGTGGCGGCACGGCCGCACCAGCGCAGCGGCCGTGCCTCGGCCCTGTCCGCACCGGAGGGACGACGACGGCCGCCCACCTGGGAGACGGGCTCCACCGTGCGCTTCAGGCCCCACGACCACAGGGCCACGGCGGCGGCGAGCCAGCCGACGGCGACGAGCAGATGCGCCGCCGCCAGCGGCCAG
>NZ_JBNFOB010000180.1:0-5125 GCF_057364565.1 Micrococcus sp. LASM2_SD2
ACTACCACGGATCCAGCAACGACTCGAGGGCCTGACCCCGATGAAGTATCGGGAACAGGCCCTCGAGGAAGACAGGGCGCTTACGCTCTGATTACCAGTCCAACAACCGGGGACCAGTGCACCCTCCCGGGTGCACGCGACCGTCGTCGTGACCTCGCTCAACCGGCCGACCCTGCGGGCGCTGGCGTACGCGCGGGCGAGCCGCCCCGCGAGCCTGGAGGCCGTCGTCGTGGACATCGAGCGCGAGCAGACCGCGGCCCTGCTGCTCGAGTGGGAGAAGGCGCGGGTCCCGGTGCCGCTCACCGTGGTGGGCTCGCCCTACCGCGACGGCGTGGCCCCGCTCGTGCGCCACCTGCGGCGCCTGTCCGGGAGGCGCAGCCACGGGCTGACCATGGTCTACCTGCCGGAGTACGTGGTGCGGCCCGGATGGCGCACGCTGCTGCACAACCGGGCGGCGGCGCGGCTGCGCTCCCGCCTGCAGCGCGAGCCCGGCGTCATGATCGCGATGGTCCCCTGGCAGGTGCAGGAAGGACTGCGGCCGGGCGACCTGGGAGCGAACACCAGGTGACAGGTCGGTGACGTCCGGCGCTCGGACCTGGACGGATGCACGGGTCTCGGTCATCCGCGGGCCCGAGAGCGTGCAAAGATAGGACCGCACCAGCGTCGGCGCAAGGTCCGGCGTGCGGCTCCGGAAGGAGAATCCATGGCGGTCACCGACACCCCCCACGACGCCGTCGACGTGGACCGACTCATGACCTCGAGGTCGGAGCGGTCGCACACGGCGGCCACTGCGTCGCCCGGCACGAGGGACGCGTGGTCTTCGTACGCCACGCCATCCCGGGAGAGCGCGTCCGGGTCGCCCTCACGGAGTCCGAGGAGGGAGCCCGCTTCTGGCGCGGCGACGCCGTCGAGATCCTCCGGCCCTCCGAGTTCCGCCGCATCCACCAGTGGAAGCTCGCGGACATGCTGCGCGCGCACGCCTCCGGCCGTCTGCCGGTGGGCGGCGCCGAGTTCGGGCACATCGTGGTGCCGCACCAGCGTCGGCTCAAGGCGCAGGTCTATCGGGACACGCTCGCACGCATCGCCGGACTCACGGTGGAGCCCGAGGTCATGGTGGCGGGGGAGGACGAGCCCACCGGCCAGCGCTGGCGCACCCGCAACGCCTTCGCCGTGACCCCGAACGGCCACATCGCCATGCACGCCCACCGCTCCGCGGCCCTCGTGCCCGTGCGCAACATGCCCCTGGGCGTCCCGGCGTTGGACGCGCTCACGCTCTGGGACTGGGACTTCTCCGGCGCCGAGCGGGTCGACGTGGCCACCCCGGCCGACGGCGGCCAGCCGCTCGTCCTCGTCACCCCCACCCCGCAGACGCGGGCCGACGAGACCCGTCTGGGGCGGCTGCGCACCCGGATCCGCCAGACCGCGAACGCCCACGGTGAGCCGTCCACGGCGTTCGTCCTGCCGGCCGGGCGCCGGAAAGCCCCGGCGGAGATCGAGCGCATCACCGGCCGCACCTGGGTCCAGGAGACGGTCGCCGCCGCCCACGGGGTGACCCGCACGTTCCGCGTCTCCGGCGAGGGCTTCTGGCAGGTCCACAAGGACGCCGCGACCACCCTGGTCGACGTCGTGACGGAGGACGCCGCGCCGGAGCCCGGCCAGGTGATCGCGGACCTCTACGCCGGTGTCGGCCTGTTCACCGCGTTCCTCGCCGAGGCCGTCGGCGAGACCGGGCACGTGCTGTCCGTGGAGGCCGCCCCCAACGCCTCGCGGGACGCGCTGCGCAACCTCCACGATCTGCCTCAGGCCACCGTGCTCAACGGTCCCACGGACCGCGTGCTGGGCAGCTGGCTGGCAGACCCGGAGGCCACGGCCCGGGACGGCGGCCTCGCCGGGTGCCGCCTGGACACCGTCGTGCTGGACCCGCCGCGTGCCGGGGCCGGCCGCCGGGCCGTCGAGCGCCTCATCGCGCTCGCGCCTCAGACGGTCGTGTACGTCTCCTGCGACCCGGCCTCGCTGGCGCGGGACCTGGCCTGGCTGACGCGGGACGGCTACGAGGTGACGCGCGCCCGCGTCATCGACCTGTACCCGGACACCCACCATCTCGAGTCCGTGACGGTCCTCAAGCGGGCCGCCGCGGCCTCCTGATCCGCGAAGGATCGCGCAACACACCCGCCTCCACCCGCCTCTCGGGGTAGGGTGGAGGCGAGTGCGGCGCACGTCACCCCGGCGACGATCGGCTCACGGATCGCCACCGCTCAGCGCCGCCCGTGTGAGACCCACAACTGGACGAGCGCCCGGCACGGAGGCCGGGCAGGAAAAGGAGTCCTCCCGTGACGACTGTCGACAGCTTCGGCTCGAAGGGCGTCCTCGACGTCAACGGCGCCGAGTACGAGATCTTCCGCCTCAACGAGGTCGAGGGCGCGGAGAAGCTGCCCTACGCCCTCAAGGTCCTCCTCGAGAACCTGCTCCGCACCGAGGACGGTGCGAACGTGACCAAGGAGCAGATCAAGGCCCTCGCGAACTGGGACCCCTCGGCCCAGCCGGACACCGAGATCCAGTTCACCCCGGCCCGCGTGATCATGCAGGACTTCACCGGCGTCCCCTGCGTCGTGGACCTGGCCACCATGCGCGAGGCCATCAAGGACCTCGGCGGCGATCCCACCCGCGTGAACCCGCTGTCCCCGGCCGAGCTGGTCATCGACCACTCCGTGCAGATCGACTACTTCGGCAACGACCAGGCGATCGAGCGCAACATGGAGGTCGAGTACCAGCGCAACGGGGAGCGCTACAAGTTCCTCCGCTGGGGCCAGACCGCCTTCGACGACTTCAAGGTCGTCCCCCCTGGCATGGGCATCGTCCACCAGGTCAACATCGAGAACCTGGCCCGCACCGTCATGACCCGTGAGGTCGACGGCGTGAACCGCGCCTACCCGGACACCTGCGTCGGCACCGACTCCCACACCACCATGGTCAACGGCCTGGGCGTGCTGGGCTGGGGCGTCGGCGGCATCGAGGCCGAGGCCGCGATGCTCGGCCAGCCGGTGTCGATGCTGATCCCGCGCGTCGTGGGCTTCAAGCTGACCGGCGAGATCCCGGCCGGCGCGACCGCCACCGACGTGGTGCTGACCATCACCGAGATGCTCCGCGAGCACGGCGTGGTCGGCAAGTTCGTCGAGTTCTACGGCGAGGGCGTCGGCTCCGTGCCGCTGGCCAACCGCGCCACCATCGGCAACATGTCCCCGGAGTTCGGCTCCACCGCCGCGATCTTCCCGATCGACGACGTCACCCTGGACTACCTGCGCCTCACCGGCCGCTCCGAGGAGTCCGTCGCCCTCGTGGAGGCGTACGCCAAGGAGCAGGGCATGTGGCACGACCCGTCGAAGGAGGTCGAGTACTCCGAGTACCTGGAGCTGGACCTGTCGACCGTCGTCCCGTCCATCTCCGGCCCGAAGCGTCCGCAGGACCGCATTGAGCTGTCCTCCTCCAAGGACCAGTTCCGCAAGGACCTGGCGAACTACGCCTCGGGCGACGAGGACGGCGCCGGCCGTCCGTCCAAGACCGTGGGCGTGAAGATGGAGGACGGCCGCGAGTTCGAGCTGGACCACGGCGCCGTGACCATCGCCTCGATCACCTCCTGCACCAACACCTCCAACCCGTCGGTCATGATGGCCGCGGGCGTGCTGGCCCGCAACGCGGTGGCCAAGGGCCTGACCTCCAAGCCGTGGGTCAAGACCTCCGTGGCCCCGGGTTCCAAGGTCGTCACCGACTACTACGAGAAGTCCGGTCTCCGCGAGTCCCTGAACGAGCTCGGCTTCAACGTGGTCGGCTACGGCTGCACCACCTGCATCGGCAACTCCGGCCCGCTGGAGGCCGAGGTGTCCGAGGCCGTCCAGGACAACGACCTGGCCGTGACCGCCGTCCTCTCCGGCAACCGCAACTTCGAGGGCCGCATCAACCCGGACGTGAAGATGAACTACCTGGCGTCCCCGCCGCTGGTGGTCGCCTACGCCCTGGCCGGCTCCATGGACTTCGACTTCGAGAACGAGCCCCTGGGCCAGGACTCCGAGGGCAACGACGTCTACCTGAAGGACATCTGGCCGGACCCGACCGAGGTCGAGAAGATCATCGAGGAGTCCATCGACACCGAGATGTTCGTGGACAAGTACTCCACGATCTTCGACGGCGACGAGCGCTGGCAGGCCCTCGAGACCCCGACCGGCAACACCTTCGAGTGGGACGAGAAGTCCACCTACGTGCGCAAGCCCCCGTACTTCGAGGGCATGGGCATGGAGCCGGAGGCCGTCACCGACATCGAGGGCGCCCGCGTCCTGCTGAAGCTCGGCGACTCGGTCACCACCGACCACATCTCCCCGGCGGGCTCCTTCAAGTCCGACACCCCGGCCGGCAAGTACCTGCTGGAGAACGGTGTGGAGCGCAAGGACTTCAACTCCTACGGCTCGCGTCGTGGCAACCACGAGGTGATGATCCGCGGCACGTCGCGAACATCCGCATCAAGAACCAGCTCCTGGACGGCGTGGAGGGCGGCTTCACCCGCGACTTCACCCAGGACGGCGCCCCGCAGGCCTACGTGTTCGACGCCGCGCAGAACTACGCGGCCGCCGGCACCCCGCTGGTCGTGCTGGGCGGCAAGGAGTACGGTTCCGGCTCCTCCCGTGACTGGGCCGCCAAGGGCACCGCGCTGCTGGGCGTGAAGGCCGTCATCGCCGAGTCCTTCGAGCGCATCCACCGCTCGAACCTCATCGGCATGGGCGTCCTGCCGCTGCAGTTCCCGGAGGGCGAGAACGCCGACTCGCTGGGCCTGAAGGGCACCGAGGTCTTCTCGATCACCGGTGTCACCGAGCTCAACGAGGGCAAGACCCCGAAGACCGTGAAGGTCGTCGCCGAGGGCGAGGACGGCACGAAGGTGGAGTTCGACGCGGTCGTCCGCATCGACACCCCCGGCGAGGCCGACTACTACCGCAACGGCGGCATCCTGCAGTACGTGCTCCGTCAGATCGCCTCGAAGGCCTGATCTACGGGACGCCGCCCGCGCGCGGGCATCACGACGGCGGCGCCGCCCTCTGCACGGTGCACTGGTCCCCGGTTGTTGGACTGGTAATCAGAG
>NZ_JBNFOB010000181.1:0-5099 GCF_057364565.1 Micrococcus sp. LASM2_SD2
CTGCCGGGACCGGGCCGCGCCGTCGCGGGGCTGCTCGTCGACCGGGGACCGGCCGAGCCGGGAATGCCGGCGACCGGTGAGTCGGACATCGGCGGGCAGCGCTCCGGGCGAGGGGAGGACCGGGCGCGGGAGGCACCGGCGGGGAGCGCCGTCGTCGACGTCCTGCTGCTGGAGCGGGCCGCCGCCCGTCACCCGGGTGCGGCCGCGCCCGTGTGGACCGACCTGGGCCTGTGCGCCAGGAGGGGACAGACGGTCGGCGTGGTCGGACCCTCCGGCTCCGGCAAGTCCACCCTGCTGTCCGTGCTGCTCGGCCTCCTGCCACCGGCGGCGGGGCGCCTGGACCTGCTCACGGCGGACGAGGCGGCCTCGGGTGTGCGTCCGGCAGGTCCCCTGCCGCCAGTCGACCGGCTGCGGCGCGTGGCCTGGACCCCGCAGGACGCGCTCGTGTTCGACTCCACCGTGCGCGGGAACCTCGCCCTCGCCCGGGACCCCGCACAGGCCCCGACCGACGCCGAGCTTCAGGCCGCGGTGGACCGGGTCGGCCTGGGCGACTGGCTCGCGGCGCAGCCGGACGGTCTGGACGCGCGGGTCGGTCCGGGAGGGCGGAGGATGTCCGGGGGCCAGCGCCAGCGCCTGGCCGTGGCGCGCGCCCTGCTCGCCGGGGCGGACGTGGTCCTCCTGGACGAGCCCACGGCGCATCTGGGCCAGGACGAGGGGCATGCGCTCATCGCGGACCTGCGGCGTGCCCTCGCGGACACGGTCGCGGTCACGGTGACCCACGACGAGACGATCGTGGCCGACGCGGACGTGCTGGTGCGGCTGCCCCGCGAGTCCTAGACGGCAGCGGGGACGCCTGTCACCGGCCGTCAGTCGGCGGAGACCTCCACGGCCTCGTCCGGCTCCGGAGCGGCCGCCACCAGGACCGGGGACGCACCCGAGCCGATCGCCTCGATCCGCTGGTCCACCGGCACACCGGAGCCGTCCCGACGGCCGAACTCGGTCGGCAGGGCCCGCGCCACGCCCGCCTTGGAGGCGGCCAGGGCCGGGGATGCTCCGGCCCAGGCCAGCACCACGGCGTTTTCTCCCTTGAGCATGCGGTGCGCGCGGACGCCGGCGGTGCCGCGGCCCTTGGTCGGGTACTCGCCCAGCGGGGTGACCTTCACCGATCCCGGGGCGGAGCCGAGCAGGTCGGACTGCCCGTCGGCCACCGTGACCACCACCGCGGGGCGCTCCGCAGAGGACAGCTCGGCCTCGGGCACCACGGTGCCGGCCGGTGCGACCGCGAACGCCAGGACCTCGTCCCGGTCCGCCACCCGCATGCCGGCCATGCCCCCCGCGGTGGGCCCCTGCGGGCGCACCAGGGACGCCTGGTAGTGCAGCAGCTGGCCGGCGGCGGTGACGAACACCAGGTGGTCCTCGTCCTGGACCGCGGGCGCGGCGCCCACCACGGCGTCCCTGTCCTTGAGCGTGATGGCCTCGAAGATGTCCCGGTTCAGCGGCCACTCCGGGCGGACACGCTTGACCACGCCGCGGGCCGTGCCGATCGCCAGGACGGCGTCCAGGGGGACCAGGGCCACGAGGGACTCGCCGCGCCCGAGCGGCACGAACTCCTTGGCGGGGACGGACTCGGCCATCGCCGGGGAGGCGGAGGCCTCCGCGGCGGCGGGGACGTCCACCACCTGGAGGCGGTGGAGGCGACCGGCCGAGGTGAGGGCGCCGATCTCCCCGCGGGCCGTCGTCGGGACCACAGAGGTGAAGGAGTCGTGCTTGTGCCGGCGCCCCACCGGGGCGATCGGCGTGCGGTCCGCGGTGCGCAGCAGCCGGCCGGCCGTGGACAGCAGCACCCAGCAGGGGGTGTCCGCGATCATCATCGGGGAGGCCGGGGCGCCGGCCGTGGCCTGGGCCGCCGGGGCGGCCGCCGTGGGGGAGACGAGGTTCTCCGCGTCGAGCAGACGGGTGCGGCGGTCGTCCCCGTACTCGTCGGCGACGTCGGCCAGCTCGCCGGACACCACCTCGCGCAGGCGGGCGTCCGAGGCGAGGATCGCCTCCAGCTCGGCGATCGCGGCGGCCAGCTCGTCCCGTTCGGCCTCGAGCTCCAGACGGGAGAACTTCGTCAGCTGGCGCAGCCGCAGCTCGAGGATGTGGTTGGCCTGCACCTCGGTGAGGTCGAAGACCTGCATCAGACGGGCGCGGGCCGCGGCGGCGTCGTCCGAGGTGCGGATGATCTCGATGACCTCGTCGATGTCCACCAGGGCCAGGAGCAGGCCCTCCACCAGGTGGAGCCGGTCCTTCTTCTTCCCCAGGCGGAACGCGGTGCGGCGGCGGACCACGGACAGCCGGTGGTCCACGTAGACCTGGAGCAGCTCCCGCAGGCCCAGGGTCTGGGGCTGCCCGTCCACCAGGGCCACGTTGTTGATGCCGAAGGACTCCTCCAGCGGAGTGTGCTTGTACAGCGCCGCCAGCACGGCCTGCGGGTTGAAGCCGGACTTGAGCTCGATCACGAGCTTCAGGCCGTTCTTGCGGTCCGTCAGATCCACGACGTCCGAGATGCCGGTGATCTTCTTGGCGTTGACGCCGTCCTTGATCCTCTCGATCACCTTCTCCGGACCCACCGCGTACGGCAGCTCCGTGACCACCAGGCCCGTCTTGCGTGCGGTCACCTGCTCCACGGACACGGTGGCGCGCATCCGGAAGGAGCCACGGCCCGTGGCATAGGCGTCCCGGATCCCGTCCATGCCCACGATCCGGCCGCCCGAGGGCAGGTCCGGGCCCGGCACGAACCGCATCAGCGCCTCGAGGTCCGCGTCCGGGTGCTCGATCAGGTGCCGGGCCGCGGCCACGACCTCACGGAGGTTGTGCGGGGCCATGTTCGTGGCCATGCCCACCGCGATGCCGGAGGCGCCGTTGACGAGCAGGTTCGGGTAGGCGGCGGGCAGGACCCCGGGCTGCATGAACTGGTTGTCGTAGTTGGGGACGAAGTCGACCGTGTCCTCGTCCAGGTCCGCGGTCATGGCCAGCGCGGCCGGGGCCATGCGGGCCTCCGTGTAGCGCGGGGCCGCCGGGCCGTCGTCGAGGGAGCCGAAGTTGCCGTGCCCGTCCACCACCGGCAGGCGCAGGGAGAAGGACTGGGCCATGCGGACCATGGCGTCGTAGATCGCGCCGTCGCCGTGCGGGTGCAGCTTGCCCATCACCTCGCCGACCACGCGGGCCGACTTCACGTGGCCCTTGTCCGGGCGCAGGCCCATCTGGGACATCATGTACAGGATGCGCCGCTGGACCGGCTTCAGACCGTCGCGGGCGTCCGGCAGGGCACGGGAGTAGATCACCGAGTACGCGTACTCGAGGAACGAGCTCTCCATCTCCTGCGCGACGTCGACGTCGACGATGTTCTCCTGCTCCACGGGGACGGGCTGCGGCGCATCGCCGGCGGCGGAGCGGGAACGGGTCGATCGGGCTGTCATGGTGCTTCGGGAGTCCTCAACGGGTCGGAGATTGTCTAGGCTGAATCCTATGGGTGAGAAGCGTCAGAGGCCTGAATATCCCCGCCACTGGGAGGCGGACGTCGTCCTCAGGGACGGCACCACCGCCCGCCTGCGGCCGATCACTCCGGACGACGCGGACGGCCTGCAGGCCATGCACCGGGGCCAGTCCGAGTCCTCCATCTACCTGCGCTACTTCACCTACAAGTCCCAGCTGTCCGCCAAGGACCTCGAGCGGTTCACACACGTGGACCACAAGGACCGGGTGGCCTTCGTGGTGCAGCGCCGCGGCCGCATCCTCGGCGTCGGCCGCTACGACCGCTACCCGGGCAAGGACGTGGCCGAGGTCGCCTTCAACATCGCCGACGACGCACAGGGCCGTGGCCTCGGCTCCATCTTCATGGAGCACCTGGCCGTCGCCGCCCGCGAGAACGGCATCCGCCGCTTCACCGCCGAGGTCCTCCCGGAGAACCGCAAGATGCTCTCCGTCTTCCAGGAGTCCGGCTTCGAGGTCGCCCGCCACTTCGAGGACGGCGTCGTCGACGTCGAGTTCCCCATCGACCCCACCGCACGCTGGCGCGCCGTCATGGAGTCCCGGGAGCACCGCGCCGAGGCGCAGTCCGTGGCCGAGATCGTGAACCCGTCCTCCGTGGCCGTCGTCGGCGCCTCGCGAAACGCGGAGTCGGTCGGCCACGTCGTCCTGGAACGCATCCTGGAGGCCGGCTTCACCGGTGAGGTCTACGCGGTGAACCGGGAGGCGTTCGAGGTCTGCGGCGTGCCCGCCTACGCGCATGTGAAGGACGTCCCGGGACCCGTGGACCTCGTGGTCGCCGCCGTCCCCGTGGACGAGATGCCCGGCGTGGTCGAGCAGTGCGCCGAGCATGACGTCAAGGGCATCCTCGTGCTCACCTCCGGCTACGCGGACGCCGGCGCCGAGGGCGTCGCGGCCCAGCGCGCGCTGTCTCCCGTGCCCGCGCCGAGGGCATGCGCGTCATCGGCCCCGCTTCGCTGGGCGTGATCTGCACCGACCCGCAGATCCGCCTCAACGCGTCCCCGGCGCCCGGCCTGCCGGCCCGTGGCCGCATCGGCCTGTTCAGCCAGTCCGGCTCCATCTCCGCGATGCTCACCTCCTCGGCCCTGCGCCGCGGCATCGGCATGTCCACGGTGATCAGCGCCGGAAACCGCGCCGACGTCTCCGGCAACGACGCGATGCAGTACTTCGAGGACGACCCGCACACCGCCGCCGTGGGCGTCTACCTGGAGTCCTTCGGCAATCCCCGCAAGTTCTCCCGCATCGCCCGCCGGCTGTCCCGGACCAAGCCCGTGGTGGTGGTCCGCTCGGACGTCACCGGCCGCAACCTGCCCCCGGGCCACGCGACCCGCACCACCCGGGCCCCCGAGGGCACGGTCGACTCCATGCTGGACCAGACCGGCGCCATCGAGGTCCTCACCCACGAGGAGCTCATGGACGTCATGCAGGCCCTCGCCTCCCAGCCGCTGCCCCGCGGACGCAACGTGGTCCTCGTGGGCGACTCCCTCGCCCTGGACCGGCTGGCCCGGGACGCGCCGCGGCCCAGGGCCTCGACGGTCGTGGACACGGTCGGCCTGGCCTCCGCCGAG
>NZ_JBNFOB010000182.1:0-5077 GCF_057364565.1 Micrococcus sp. LASM2_SD2
GCGGGAGTGCCTGCGGTGGAGTCGGTCATGCGCCCAGTCCACCACACGGAGCCGGTCGGGAACCGGGTCCGTCCGCGCTCGGCGTGACGCCGCCGCTCAGAGCTGCGCCAGCGCGGCGACGGCCCGGTCGGTGGCGGCGCGGGCGTCGGCCACCTCGGAGTCGATGCCGGTGAGCACCATGGAGAACACGAGCACGCGACCCTGCGTGGTCACCACGCGCCCGGTCAGGGAGACCGATTCGAGGAGGGTGCCGGTCTTCGCGGCGGCGGTGTCCTCGGCGGCGGAGCCCACCAGCCGCTTCTCCAAGGTGGAGTCGCTGCCGGGGGTGGGCAGGCCCTGGAGCGTGGCGCCCAGCAGCGGCATCTCCGCGGAGGCGGCGAGCACCCCCGTGAGCGCGGCGGCGCTGATGCGGTTGCGCCCGGTGAGTCCGCAGGCGTCCTTCAGGTCCATCCCCTCGGTGTCCGCACCGAGGTCCGCCGCCACGTCGGTCATGAGCTCGGCTGCGCCGCGGTGGTCCGGCGTGCGCCCGACGGCGTAGGCGGCATTCCTGGCCAGGGCTTCGGCGAGCTGATTGTCCGAGTGCGCCAGCATGTAATCGACCTGCTCGCGCAGCGGCGCGGAACGCACCTCGCCCACGGGCTCGGACTCCTCGACCATCTCCCGCGGAGCCGTGGTCTGCGGGACGTCCTCGCGGACCGTCAGCGTCAGCTCCGCGCCCGACTCCTCGACCTTCTCCTTCAGCACGGACTGGAAGCGCCGGGCGGCGAACTGCGCGGGGTCAGCCACGCGCTCCTCGGCAGTGCCGGGCTCAGGACGCCCTCCGAAGGTGGCCAGCGGCTGGACCCGGGAGATATAGCCTTCGTCCAGCAGCCCCTGGCTCCATGCCGGGTTCACACCGTCGCCAGCGTAGAGCCGCAGGTCCACGGTCAGCTCGACCTCGCCGGTGACCCCCTGCTCCTGCAGACCCTGCACGGTCTCCTCGGCGAGGGTCGCCAGACCGGCACGGCCGTCCACGCGGCTCTCGTCCGAGGCACCGGTGCCGAGCATGACGTCGCCTCCGCCCACCAGCACCAGCTGCTTCGGCCCCTCGGGCTCGGGAGCCGACGACGGCGGCACGCCCTCCGCGTCCGACTCGCCCGGGGAGGGGCTCGCCGAGGACGGGCTGGGGCTCTCGGTCGGCTCGTCGCTGCCGCCCGCACCGTCCGTGGGGCTGGGGGTGGGCCTCGGCGTCGGCTCGGCGGAGGAGGTGGGCTCCGACTGCCCCGTTGGGGATGGGGTCGGAGACGGCGCCGGCTGCCACGTGGACGACGGGCTCGGGGCCAGCTCGAGCTGGGAGAGGGCTGCCACGTGGAGCTCGGGCTCGGCGCGGGCTGCCACGTCGACTCCGGCTGCAGCGCCCCCGTGGACTCCCCGCCGGGCTGTGCGGTGGCCTGAGGCTGCAGGTGCTCGCCGGCCGGGGCTGGGTCTGCACGGCGCTGCGGGCCGGGTCGATCAGCACGGTGCGGGTGCGGAACCGCCGTTCGGCGCCCAGTGTCCTCAGCGCGGTGGCAGCGGTAAGCAGCTTCATCGCCGAGGCGGGGGCGACCGCCTCGTCCTGGCCCTGCCCGTAGAGCTCCTCCCCGGTCACGGCGTCCCGGACGGACACGTGCGCGGTCCCGGGGTGCTCGGCGAGCGGGCCGGCGAGGATCGAGCCGATCTCCGCCTCCGTGGGGATCGGGGCGGTCGCGGCCTGCTCGGAGACCTCCTGCACCACGGGCGGCGCCGGGTCCCCGTCGAACGGGCCGATGTCCCCCGGATGCGGCTCGAGGATCGGCGCGGCTGCCAGCAGTGCCGCAGCCGCGGCGGTGAAGAACGAGGCCTTCATCGGCGGTCCCCGGCCAGCTCGGCGGCGCGGCGCAGCACGGCACTGAGCAGTCCGCTGCCGGCCGCCTCGGCCGCGGCGGTGAGCTCGGAGGCTCTGCCGAGGGAGGCCAAGGCCGAGGCGAGGTGGTCGTGCCCGGGTGCGGTGCCGTCGTCGTGGTGCCGGGAGGAGGTGTGGCGCACCTGGGTGGTGAGGACGGGGTCGGACTCGCGGACCTCGGCGAGGACGGCGGCCTTGTCCTCCTCCTCGATGCGCTCCTCGAGCATGACCAGGCGGGCGTAGACGGCGGGGTTGCCGATCTTGATGCGCTGGGCGTTGGCGAGCTGGGACAGCATCGGCGCGGAGAGGCCGAGCGTGGCCGCCAGGGTGCGCTGGCTGATGCCGTACTCCTTCAGGACGACGCCGAAGCGCTCCCCCAGCGGGGCCCCGTAGAGCGCGCGCTGCTGTTCTGCGTAGTCCTGGTTGGCGGTCATGCGATCCATGATCGCAAACGTGTTTGCAGGTGCGAAACGGAGGACTCCGTCACACCGAGGGTGTGCACCTGCGAACATCGGCGCATGGCCTGCGACTGCGAACACCGGGTCTGATTCGTCAGTCCTGGACCGCGGTCCAGCTGTAGGCGCCGTCCGCCCAGGTGCACATCAGGTGGTTCTGATCCACGCCGATCACCTCGATGCCATGCTCGGCAGGGATGCAGTCCTGCCCTTCGCGCACCGAGCTGCTCAGGGCAGGACGACCGGCGGAGCGCGGGGTCGCCGGGGCGTCCGGGCTGGGGTACCCGGTGCTCGACGCCGTGGACGCCTCCTCGGACGACGTCGGTTCCCTGCCTTCCGCGGTCGGCTCGGCGGAGGACGTGCCGGGCGAGGGCGACGTAGCTGCTCCGGACGTCGAGGACGCGGAGGTGCCGGTCCCGGACGGGGCACCCGCTCCGGGGTCGCCCTCTCCCCCGCCGCCGACCAGCAGGACCAGGGCGGCGATCAGCGCGAGCACGCCGGCGCCGACGAGCGCCCAGGCCAGCAGGCGGGAGCGGTCGACTTCGGGGGCCTCCGCTGCCGGGGCCACCAGCGGCGACGCCTCCGTGCCAGCCACACCGGGCACTCCGGCCGGAGCGCTCGCCTCCACATGGTCCGGAGCCGTGATGACGGTCGTCTCGACCACCGGCGGCACGTCCTCGGTGTCCGCGTCAAACTCGCCACCGAACTCCTCGCCCAGACCCTCGAGCTGATCGAACACCTCGAACGGCTCCCCGGAGGCGGTCAGGTAGCCACCCGGGAGGTGCGGAGTCTCGGAGAGGCGGGGGCCGTCGTCGGGACGCGCCCGGGAGGGCTCCGGACGGGCCGAGCCGGGCCAGCCGACGGGGCGCCTCGGCGGCGGCGCACTCCCGGGCGGCGGAGTCGTCGGACACCAGCCCGGTCAGCACGTCACGCAGATCGACGTTCGCCACAGCGGCCAGCACCCGCTCGAGCTCACCGGCGTCCTGCGGTCGGCAGCCGGGGTCGAGCATGCGCAGGGCGGTCACCCCGGCGGCGAACAGGTCCTGCGCGGGGGCGGGCGCCTGGTCCGCATAGGCCTCCGGCGGCACGTAGCCAGGGGTGCCGTGGAGGTGGCCGAGGCTGGTCAGGCGCGGGTCGTCCGCGCGCATGGCCAGGCCCATGTCCCCCAGGCGCAGGTGCGGCTCGCCCGTGCCGGTGGCCGCCAGAAGCACGTTGGCGGGCTTGACGTCCCGGTGGATCCATCCGGAGCTGTGCAGCTCGGCCAGGCCATCCAGCAGCTGCAGCAGCAGCGCGGCGGTCAGCGGCTCCCCCAGTCCGCCCCAGTCCGTCAGCGCCCCCTCGAGGGATCCGCCGGCCACCAGCGGCATGGCGATGGCGACCTCATCGTCCTGCGCGGCCCACCCGTACGGGGAGGCCAGGTGCGCGTGGTCCACCTGCACGCCCTGCTCGCGGACGAAGCGCAGCAGGGAGGCCGAGTCCGCCTGGCCCAGGACCTTCGCGGCACAGCGGCGGCCGGTGCGGCGGTCCTCCGCCAGCCACACCGTGCCCTGCCCTCCACGGGCGATCGGGGCGACGAGCTCGAAGCGCCCCGCGATCACTTGGCCCATACGCTCCATCATGGCCGATCGGGCGCGCCGCGCCGGTACGCTGGTCCCAGACCCACCCCGATTTCCGACCTGAGGAGCGTCATGGAGCACGACGTCACGATCGAGATCCCCGCCGGTTCGCGCGTCAAGTACGAGTTCGACCACGAGACCGGCCGCCTGCGCCTGGACCGGGTGCTGTTCACCCCGATGCAGTACCCGACCCACTACGGCTTCTTCGAGAACACCCTGGGCGAGGACGGCGACCCGCTGGATGCGATGGTGTTCCTGCCGGGCTTCGACCTGGTCCCCGGCGTGGTGGTGGAGGCCCGCCCGATCGGCGTCTTCAACATGACCGACGACGGCGGCGGCGACGCCAAGGTCCTCTGCGTCCCGGCGGACAAGCGCTTCGACCACATCCAGGAGCTCGAGGACATCGACGAGTGGCTGAAGAAGGAGCTGGAGCACTTCTTCACCCGCTACAAGGACCTGGAGCCGGGCAAGTGGGTCAAGGCCGAGGGCTGGGAGGGCCGCGAGGCCGCCGAGAAGGAGCTCGAGGCCTCCATCCAGCGCTTCAAGGACGCCGGCGAGCACTCCGAGTCCGACGAGCCGCAGGGCCGCGACGTGGACACCGAGGCCGCCCAGCCGGCCACCGAACAGGAGTGACCTGCTCGGGAGCGTGCCGTGCAACGGTGATGCGCTCCTGCTGAGCCTGGCCGGGACCTGTGATCCCGGCCGAGAGGCACGACGACGGCCGCTCGCCGTCCGCCGACGCCGCACCCAGGGTGCGGGATCTGGCGGGGGTGGGCGGCCGTCGTCGTTGTGCATGGGACGTTCCTGCGCTGAGGCGAAGAAGGGGCGTTGACCTGGCGGTTTATGCGGAGACTGGGCTGAGTTCACCGAATCGTCACCGTTGGGGGCGAGTATTCATGGGTCAGGGTGTTTGCAACTGCGATCACCTGAGGTATGTTTGCAACAGCAAACGGAAGGTGTGGTCGCCGGAGCGGCGGCCACGGGACACCCGGAGGATCTCCGCCATGCAGCACCAGACCAGCATCACCGCCCGGACCGGCCACCCCCGCACCGGAGCCCGCCCGGCCCTCGCCGCCGCCCCCTCACCGCGGGCCTGGTCGGCCTCG
>NZ_JBNFOB010000183.1:0-5063 GCF_057364565.1 Micrococcus sp. LASM2_SD2
TTCCACGGCACCTATGACCAGGTGGCCGGCGCCTCGCCGCGGCGGGCGCGCTCCACGAGGAATCCGTGGGTCGGGGCCTCCGGGACGTCCGCCGGCTTCAGGGCGGCGAACTCCTTGCTCAGCACCGGCAGCACCTCCTCGCCGAAGAGGTCGATCTGCTCCAGTACCACGTCCGTGGGCAGGCCGGCGTGGTCGATCAGGAACATCTGCCGCTGGTAGTCGCCGACCCACTCCCGGAACCCGAGGGTGCGCTCGATCACCTGCTGCGGCGAGCCGACGGTCAGCGGGGTGAGCCGGCTGAATTCCTCCAGGGACGGGCCGTGGCCGTAGACCGGGGCGTTGTCGAAGTACGGGCGGAAGCGGCGCACGGCCTCCTGGGAGTCCCTGTGCATGAAGGCCTGGCCGCCGAGGGCCACGTAGGCCTGGTGGGCGGCGCCGTGGCCGTAGTGCTCGTACCGCTCCCGGTACATGCGGACCATGCGGATCACATGCTCCTTGTTCCAGAAGATGTTGTTGTGGAAGAAGCCGTCGCCGTAGTAGGCGGCCTGCTCGGCGATCTCGGGGGAGCGGATGGAGCCGTGCCACACGAACGGGGCCACACCGTCCAGGGGCTGCGGGGTGAGGGTGAAGTCCTGCAGCGGGGTGCGGTGGCGGCCGGACCAGGTCACGGACTCCTCGTGCCACAGGCGGTGCAGGAGATGGTAGTTCTCCACGGCGAGCTCGAGCCCGGTGCGGATGTCCTTGCCGAACCACGGGTAGACCGGGCCCGTGTTGCCGCGGCCGAGGGTGAGGTCCACGCGGCCGTCCGCGAGGTGCTGCAGGTAGGAGTAGTCCTCCGCCAGGCGCACCGGGTCCATGGTGGTGATCAGGGTGGTGGCGGTGGACAGGATGATCCGCTCCGTGGCGGCGGCCAGGTAGGAGAGCAGGGTCGGCGGGTTGCCCGGGGCCACGAAGGGCGGGTTGTGGTGCTGGCCGGTCGCGAACACCTCGAAGCCCGCCTGCTCGGCGTGCCGGGCGATCCGGAGGGTGTCCTTGATGCGCTGGTGCTCGCTGGGCCGGGTGCCGGTGGTGGGGTCGGGGGTGAGGTCGCCGATCGTGAAGACGCCGAACTGCATGGATCCTCCTGCGGGATGCCTTTCAAATTTCAATCATATGGGTCAACCGATCTGCCCGGCCCGATGTTCCCGGGGCGGGCGAGGGTGTGCAGGCTCACGCGGCAGTCCTCGTTCGGAGCGGTGTACCGGTGACCGGGAGCCGGCACCCTGGTGGGCACTCTCACAGCTGGGCCACACTGGTGACCATGGAGAACGGATTCTTCGCCGGACGGCTGGCACACACGGACGTGCTGCACATGCAGCAGACCACGAGCTTCATGGCCAACGACTTCGAGGTCACGGACGGTGAGGACCGGCCCGTGCTGCGGGTGCGCACCACCGGCTCCGGCGCGAGCCGGTTCATCATGGGCAACCGCTCGTTCGTGTTCGAGGACGCCGAGACCGGCCGGGTCCTCTTCGCCTTCGAGGACGTGTTGACGCTGGGGCGGGACCGGATGTCCATGGTGGACGCGGAGGGACTCCCGCTGGCCCATCTGCGCCGGGAGACGGCCTTCTTCCGCACCCGGATCACCGGTGCGGTGGTGGACGGCACCGAGCTCGAGATCGTCGGCAACGTGTGGGGGATGAGCTTCGAGGTGCATGCGCGCGGCCGGCAGATCGCCACGGTCGAACGGCGGTGGGCGGGACTGGGCCACGGCCTGCTGGGGCGGTCGCGCTACGAGGTGCGCCTGGACCCGGCCATGCCGCCGCTCGTGCGCTGCGCCGTGGTGGGCACCGTCCTCGCGCTGGACCTGATGCGGGCCAAGGACCAGTCGCGGCGTTCGGGCTAGGCCGGCTGCCGCACGTGGGGCACCACACCGGCCAGGCGGTCGGCTCGAACCCGCCAGGCCCGGTGGCACGTCCGCCTCGTGGGCGTGCCGTCCGTCTCGTCATGGCCGGGACACACGCAGGGCTAGACTGCGCTGGTGGATTTCGGCGCCTATTCTCGACTGCTCACGGACTCCCGCATCCGGAACCTGCTGGGCGTGGGGTTCATTGCCCGCTTCCCGCACAGCGCCGCCGGCGTGATCCTCACCTTCCATGTGGCCGTGACCATGGGCCTGGGCTACGGCACCGCGGGCATCGTGGTGGCGGCCATGACCCTGGGCATCGCGGTGGGCGCGCCCTGGCGCGGCCGGGTCATCGACAACAAGGGCCTGCGGCGTGCCCTCATTCCGTCCGTGATCGGCGAGGCGCTGATCTGGCCGATCGTCCCGTTCCTGCCGTTCCCGCTGATGCTCGCGGCGGTGTTCGTGGGCGGCATGCTGGTGGTGCCCGTGTTCTCCGTGGTCAGACAGGGTCTGGGCGTCCTGGCGCAAGGGCGTGAGCGCCAGACCGCGTTCGCCCTGGACTCGATCATCACCGAGGGCGTGTTCATCATCGGCCCCACCCTCGGCGGCATCGTGGCCGCCATGGGCTCCTCGGCGCTCGGTCTGGTCATCGTCGGCCTGTCCGGGGCGCTCGGCGGCGGCCTGCTGATGTGGTTCAACCCGCCGACCCGCACCTCGCAGGTGGAGGCCGGCCCGCAGCGTCAGGACGCCTACACGGAGGAGGAGGACCGGGAGCAAACGATCGCGCAGGCGGTCACCGGCGCCCCCATGCACCTGGACGTGGCCGCCGCGGACCTGGCCACCGGCGCGATCCCCGTGGTCACCTCCGCCATCCCCGCCGTCACCGGCGCGCTGCCGGTGATCAAGGCGGACGGCTCCGGCCCCGTCACTCCGTCTCCCCAGGCCCGCCACGCCGGACGTGCCGAACGGCTGCGCCAGTGGCGGCGGAACTCCTTCGGCTGGATGAACCCCGCCTCCGTGGCCGTCCTGCTCGTGGCCGTCGGCGCGGGCTTCGCCCTGATCGGCACTGAGGTGACGATCATGGCCACGCTGGAGCGGCAGGACCAGGCCGCCTACGTGGGCGTGGTGTTCGCGCTCTGGTGCGGCGCCTCCGCGGTGGGCGGCATCTTCTACGGCGCCACGCACCGGGACGTCTCGCCGACCGTGCTGATCGGCCTGCTCGGCGTCGCCTCGATCCCCATGGCCCTGGCGTGGGACCTGTGGTCCCTGGCGCTGCTGTCCATCCCGTCCGGCCTGCTCACCGCCCCGACGCTGGCGGCGGCCTCGTCGCTGCTGTCCCGGCTGGTCCCGGAGCATCGGCGGGGCGAGGCGATGGGCTTCTACGGCTCCAGCATGACGGCCGGCTCGGCCGCCGGTGCGCCGCTGTGCGGTCAGGTGATCGAGACGTTCGGCCCGCAGGCAGGCTTCTACCTGGCCGCGATCGTCGCCTTCGGCATGGCACTGCTCTCCGTGGTGCTCTCCCTGCAGGCCCGCCGCCAGGGGATCCACGGGGAGTACTGAGCCCGTCCGGGCCGTCCGGTCCCGCCCGCCTGCACCTGCCCGTCCCCTCCTTCCCGACGACGGCGCCCACCTCCGGCGGACGTGCTCGCCTGACATCATGGGCGCCATGGACACCTATCCCACCCGCCGTTCGACCGTCTACGGGGAGGCCGTGGTGGCCTCCTCCTCGCCACTGGCCGCCTCCGCGGCCCTGGAGGTGCTCGCCGAGGGCGGCACTGCCGCCGACGCCGCCGTGGCCGCCGCGATGTGCCTGACGGTGGTGGAGCCGACGAACAACGGGATCGGCGGTGACCTGCTCGCCCTCGTCTGGGACGGGGAGCGGATGCACGGCCTCAACGCCTCCGGCCGCAGTCCGCAGGCCTGGACCCCGGAGCACTTCGCCCAGTACTCCGAGATGCCCAAGCGTGGCTGGGATGCGGTGACCGTCCCCGGCGCCGTGGCCGGGTGGGCGGCGCTGTCCGGCCGGTTCGGCCGGCTGGACTTCGCCCGGCTGGGCCGGGACGCCGTGCGCCACGCGGAACAGGGCTGGCGGGTCGCCGATCGTGGCCCAGGACTGGGGGCGCGCCGCCGGGATCCTCGGGGAGATCGAGGACTTCGCCGCCACGTTCATGCCCGGGGGCCGTGCCCCGCGCGAGGGGGAGAAGGTGATCTTCGCGGACCACGCCGCCACGCTGCGCGAGATCCTCGAGACCGGCGGCGAGTCCTTCTACCGCGGGGCGCTCGCCGAGCGCATCGTGGCCCATGCCGAGGCCGGGGGAGGCCTGCTGACCGCCGAGGACCTCGCGAGCCACGAAGTGGACTGGTGTGAGCCGATCGCCGCGACCTGGGCCGGGCATGAGCTCTACGAGATCCCGCCGAACAGCCAGGGGCTGGCCGCCCTGGTGGCCATCCGCATCCTGGAGCGGATGGGCGTGGACCCGAGCGGCGGGGGCGGGGCGGACCCGGACGCCGCCGAGACCGTGCACCTGCAGGTGGAGGCGATGCGGCAGGCGCTGACCGTCCTGCACGGGGACATCGCCGATCCGGCGTGGATGCGCACCGAGGTGGAGGACATCCTCTCGAACGAGGCGATCGACGCGATGGCCGCACGGATCAGCGGAAGCCGAGCGGCCGTCGTCGTGACCGAGCCGCCGACAGCCGGCGGCACGGTGTACCTGTCCGTGGGCGACGCGGACGGGATGATGGTCTCCCTCATCCAGTCCAACTACCGCGGGTTCGGCGCGGGGCTGGTGGTGCCGGGCACGGGCATCGCGCTGCATGACCGTGGTGCCGGCTTCGTGCTCACCGAAGGGCACCCGAACCAGGTGGCCGGCGGCAAGCGGCCGCTGAACACAATCATCCCGGGCTTCCTCACCCGGTACGGGGCGCCGGTGTGCGCCTACGGGGTGATGGGAGGGCCGATGCAGCCGCAGGGGCACCTGCAGGTGATGCACCGGCTGCTGGCCGGGCAGTCCGTGCAGGAGGCGTTGGACGCGCCGCGCTGGTTCGTGGAGGGAGACGGCGAACTCAGGCTCGAGGTCGGCTGGCCGGACGAGGTGGCCGCCGCGCTCGAGGCGAAGGGCCACCGGGTGACCCGCACCGGACCCGGGGACCGCACCTACGGCGGCGGCCAGGCGGT
>NZ_JBNFOB010000184.1:0-5023 GCF_057364565.1 Micrococcus sp. LASM2_SD2
CCCGCCGTGCCCGACCGCCAGGCCGGACGCGGCTCCGCGCACGGACCCGACCGCCCCCATGCCGGCCACGGCTCCGACCGTTCCGACCCCCGCTTCCGCCGAGGAGACCCGATGAGCATCCGCGTCCTGCTGGTGGACGACCAGCCCCTGATCCGCCTCGGCTTCGCCGCGATCCTCGGCGCAGAGGACGGCATCGAGGTGGTCGGCGAGGCCGGAGACGGCCGCGAGGCACTCGCGCAGGTGGCCGAGCTCGACCCGGACGTGGTCTGCATGGACGTGCAGATGCCCGCCATGGACGGCATCGAGGCCACCCGAGCCCTGGCGGCCTCCGACGCCCGGGCGGCGATCCTGATCCTCACCACCTTCGACCGGGACGACTTCCTCTTCGACACCCTCACCGCCGGCGCCTCCGGCTTCCTGCTCAAGTCCGCCGGGCCCGAGGAGCTGATCGAGGCCGTCCGCGTCCTCGGCCGCGGCGACGCCCTGTTGGACCCCCAGGTCACCCGCCGGGTCCTGGCCCGGCTCGCGCCCGAGTCGGCCGCCGCGCCCGCGGATCCCGCCGATGCGGATCGCACTCCGGCAGAGCCGACCACGGCACCCGGTGCGGAGGAGGCGGAGGTGAGTGCCGTCGTCGGGAAGGCGGGGCTGACCGCCCGGGAGACCCAGATCCTGCGGCTGATGGCGCGGGGGCTGTCCAACGCGGAGATCGCCGCGGAGCTGGTGGTGGGCGAGTCCACCGTGAAGACGCACGTGTCCAACGTGCTCATGAAGCTGCAGGCCCGGGACCGCGTGCACGCGGTGATCTGGGCGTTCGAGCACGGCCTGGCCGGCTGACGGCCCCGGACCGGCGCGGACCGGCGCCCTCCGGTGCCGTCCCGGAGCCTCCTCCCCCGCCGGGAGGAGATCTTCCTGAAGGCGGAGGCCGGAAAGATCCCCCGCGCGGCGGATCCGCCGGAACGGGCGGAACCGTAGCGTGGAAGACATGATCAGCGTCAGAGACCTCAACAAGTCCTACGGCGGCCACCACGTCCTCCACGACCTGTCCTTCGACATCCGGCCCGGACTGATGACCGGGTTCGTGGGCGGCAACGGTGCCGGCAAGACCACCACCATGCGCATCCTGCTGGGCGTGCTCTCCCACGACTCCGGGGAGGTCCTCGTGGACGGCGCCCCCATCACCGGCGACTACCGCGCGGGCATCGGCTACATGCCGGAGGAGCGCGGGCTCTACCCGAAGATGCCGGTGATCGACCAGCTGGTCTACCTGGCCCGCCTGCACGGGTCCTCCGCGACGGCCGCGAAGGCTCGCGCCATGGATCTGCTGGAGCGACTCGAGCTGGACCACCGCGCCAAGGACAAGCTCGAGGAGCTCTCCCTCGGCAACCAGCAGCGCGCCCAGGTGGCCGCCGCCCTGGTGCACGAGCCGAACGCCCTGGTGCTGGACGAGCCGTTCTCCGGCCTGGACCCGCACGCAGTGGACACCACCCTGCAGGTGCTGCGCGAGACCGCGGACACCGGCGTGCCGGTGCTGTTCTCCTCCCACCAGCTGGACGTGGTGGAGCGGCTCTGCGACGAGCTCGTCATTCTCGCCGACGGCCGCGTGGTGGCCAGCGGCACCCGCCAGGAGCTGATCGAGCGGCACGCCGAGGCCGAATGGGAGCTCGTCGCCGGCACGGACACCGGCTGGGTCCGCTCCCTGCCCGGCGTGGAGGTCACCAGCTTCGACGGCGGCCAGGTCCGCTTCCGGGCCGACGACGCGGACGCCGCGAACACGGTGCTCCGCGAGGCCGGCTCCCGCGGCACCGTCCACAGCTTCGGCCCCGTCCGCCACTCCCTGCACGAGATCTTCACGGAGGTCACCCGATGAACGCTTCGCCCCAGAACCAGACCCACACCCACGACGACGTCCGCCTCGCCTCCGGCGGTGGCGGCGTCCGCGGTGCCGGCCGCGGCGCTGCCGGCGCAGGTGCCGGCCGCACCCCCTTCTGGACCGCCGTCGGCCTGGTGGCCGGTCGGGAGATGAAGGTCAAGATGATGTCCAAGGCGTTCGTGGTGACCACCGCGATCATGCTCGGCCTGCTGCTGCTGGCCGTGCTGGTGGCCCCGCGCCTCGGTGACCTCTTCGGCGGCGACGGCGGCGAGAAGGTGGCCGTGACCGCCGAGACCTCCCAGGCCGTGGGCGCCCTGGGCGAGGCCTACGAGCCGCAGACCGTGGACTCCGCGGACGCTGCGCGGGAGGCCGTGCGCTCCGGCGACGTCGAGGCCGCCGTCGTCCCGGACGAGACCAGCCCGGCGGGCCTCGCCGTGGTGGGGCTCGACTCGGCTCCGAACGGCCTGGTGCAGGCGCTGTCCACGTCCCCGGCCGTGGAGCTGCTGGACCCGAACGCCCCGAACCCGGGTCTGCAGTACCTGATCGCGTTCGGCTTCGGCATCGTGTTCTTCATGATCGCCATCACCTACGGCCAGCAGATCGCGGTCTCGGTGATCGAGGAGAAGCAGTCCCGCGTGGTGGAGATCCTGCTCGCCGCGATCCCCGCGAAGGCCATGATGGCCGGCAAGGTGATCGGCAACTCCGCGATGGCCCTGTTCCAGGTGGCGCTGATCGCCGGCGTGCTCCTGCTGGGCATGCAGATCAACGACGCCGTCCTGCCGCTGGACGGACTGGGCGCACCGATCCTCTGGTTCGTGCTGCTGTTCGCGATCGGGTTCGTGATGATCGCGTCGCTGTACGCGGCGGCCGCTCCCTGGTCTCCCGCCAGGAGGACATCGGCTCCACCTCGATGCCCGTGATGATGCTGATCATGCTCCCGTACTTCGCGGTGATCTTCTTCAACGACAACCCCGAGGCCCTGCGGATCATGGCCCTGATCCCGTTCTCCGCCCCCGTGGCCACGCCGCTGCGCGTGTTCCTGGAGCAGGGCGCGATGTGGGAGCACCTGCTGTCCCTGGGCATCCTGGTCGCGGCCACCGCCCTGGCGATCTGGTTCGCGGCAAAGATCTACGAGCGCTCCATCCTGCGCACCGGCAAGGCCATGAAGTGGTCCGAGGCGCTGCGGGCGAAGAGGGACTGAGCACCGGGCCGGCACCTCCCCGCCCGTCCACGCATCGGACCCCATGGTCCGGCCGCCCTAGAGTGGAGTGCATGAGTACCGCCGCACCGTCCCGCTCCCGCGCCGCCGAGGACCGCTCGGCCCGCGTGGCCGTCAGCATCTTCCCCCTGCTGGTCCTGGCCGCGGCGCTGATCGGCTTCCTGGCCCCGGACACCACCAAGCAGCTCGTGCCGCAGGTGAACCTGTTCCTGGGCATCATCATGTTCGGCATGGGCCTGACGCTGACCTGGCCCGACTTCGCCCTGGTGGCGAAGCGTCCGCTGCCGATCCTGCTGGGCGTGGTGGCGCAGTACGTGATCATGCCGCTGCTCGGCCTCGGGGTGGCCCTCGCCCTGGACCTGCCGCTGGAGCTCGCGGCCGGCGTGATCCTCGTGGGCTCGGCCCCGGGCGGCACGGCATCAAACGTGGTGGCCTACCTGTCCCGTGCGGACACGGCGCTCTCGGTGACCATGACCTCGATCTCCACCCTGCTGGCGCCGGTGCTGACCCCGCTGCTCACCCTGTGGCTGGCCGGGCAGTACATGGACGTGGACGCCGGGGCCATGGCGATGTCGATCGTGAACATCGTGCTCCTGCCGGTGCTCGGCGGCCTGATCGTCCGTATGCTGCTGCGCCGTGCCGTGGACGCCGTCCTGCCCGCGCTCCCCTGGGTCTCGGTCGTGTTCATCGCCCTGGTGGTCGCCGCGGTGGTCGGCAACTCGGCCGAGACCGTGCTGTCCGCCGGCTTCGTGGTGCTGCTCGCGGTGATCCTGCACAACGGCCTGGGCTACGGCCTCGGCTATGCAGGCGCCCGCCTCTGCGGCCTGCCGCGCCCCTCGGCCCGCACGGTGTCCATCGAGGTCGGCATGCAGAACTCCGGCCTCGCCGCCGGCCTGGCCGCCCAGTACCTCTCCCCCGCCGCCGCCCTGCCGGCCGCCGTGTTCTCGATCTGGCACAACCTCTCCGGCGCCCTGCTGGCGATGGTGTTCCGCCGCTCGGACCGGCCCGTCGACGCCGAGCCAGCGCATGACGGGGACCGCCCCCGCGCCTGAGGCACGGCCTCAGCCGGAGATCCCGAACTCCTTGAGCAGCTTCTTCGCCTGCTTCGTGCCGGCCTGCTGGAGCTGCAGGAGCTGGGAGTAGATCCCGCCGGACTCGGCGAGCTCCGCCGGGGACCCCACCTCGTCCACGTGGCCACCGCGCAGCGTGACGATCCGGTCCACCGAGGCGATCGTGGACAGCCGGTGCGCCACGATCAGGCTGGAGCGGCCCACCATCAGCTCGTCCAGGGCGGCCTGCACGAGCCGCTCGGACTTGGTGTCCAGGCTGGACGTCGCCTCGTCCAGGATCAGGACGGGCGCGTCCTTCAGCACGGCCCGCGCCACGGCGATGCGCTGCCGCTGGCCGCCGGACAGGCGCAGGCCCCGCTCGCCGATCAGCTGCTCGTAGCCGTCCGGGAACCGCTCCACGAACCCGTGGGCGAACGCCGCTTCCGCCGCGGCCCGCACCTGCTCGTCGGAGGCGTCCGGGTCCGCGTAGGCGATGTTCTCCCGCACTGTCCCGGAGAACAGGTTCGGCTCCTGGAACACGGCCGCGATCCCGCCGCGCAGCGTCGGCAGCCCGAGCCGCTCCACGTCCTGCCCGAACACCTCGATCCGCCCTGTCCGTGCCGGGTACAGGCCCATGAGCAGGTTGGTGATGGTGGACTTGCCCCCGCCGGACTCCCCGACCAGCGCGACCTTCTCTCCCTGCCGCACCTCGAAGTCGATGCCGGCAAGCACGTCCCGCTCGGCCGAGCCGTCGTAGGAGAAGTGCACGTCGGCGAACCGCACCGCCGGCACGTCCGTCCCGGTCCGCCGGGCCAGCTCCCGCAGCGGCTCCCGCACCCGGGTCCTCGGGGTCGGTCCGTCCGGCCCCCACCCGCCGGCCGCCTC
>NZ_JBNFOB010000185.1:0-5006 GCF_057364565.1 Micrococcus sp. LASM2_SD2
CGCGGCGTGCGGCCTGCAGCGTAGGCCCGTGGTGTGCGGCCGGCCGGCCGTCGGCCTCCGGAGGCGAGCAGGCCGAGGAAGAGGTGCTTTGGGGTCCACGCGCGTCGCCGAGACGCGCAGGGCCTCGCGTCAGGCCCCGGCGAGGACGACGGCGGTGCGGCGCCAGGCGGCGGAGTCCGTGGCCATGGGTCCTCATTCCGTCTGCGCGGTGGGGCGGACGTGCGGGGACGGGCGTCCCTCCACGAAGCGGAGTTTACCGGGGCGTCGCCTGCGCGGAGGCCGTGACGGCACCGACGAGGTGCGGGGGCGCCGCCGCAGGCGGGACGGGCAGCGACCTCTTGAGACGTGCGGCGGACCGTTCCAGAGTGGTGCGGGACAGTTCACGGCCGTCCGGGCGGTTCCCTCGGAGACCTGCGCGGCCGTCCGTCTGATCGGTCGGCTCGGCCGCGTCGGCTGCCCCGATGCGGACCGGCGCGCGGCCATGCACAGAGGAGGACGTCGCATGAGCACCGCGGCAGCGCACACCGGCACACCCCGCATCCCGTCCCGTGGCCTGCGGAGCCGGCGCAGGCTAGGGGCGGTGCTGGGGCGCGGCGGGCCCTGCTGGGGCTCACGGCGTGTGGCCCCGACGAGGCGCCTGAGGCCTCCGCACCCTCCGCCTCCTCCTCGAAGGTCAGCGCCGATGCGAGTGCGGCTCCGTCCCGGGAAGCCGGTGCGTCGTCCCCGAAGCCCACGGCCGCGTCCGGCTCGGAGGAGCCGGACGGCGCGACGACGTCCTCCTCGGCCCCGTCCTCCCGCTCCCACGCCGGAGCGGCCACGTCGCAGGCGGCGTCGGAGGATCCGGACGAGATCGTCGCCTCGGTGCCCGGGAACTTCCGCGGCTCGGACTCGTCCACGCTGGCCCCGGGCGAGGCGGAGCGGGTCCTGCCGGGGATGCGAGCCGCCGTCGTCCCGGCAGCACAGATGCCGGGCAAGGTGGTGACGGACGAACGCATCCAGGAGATGCCCGACGTGCCCTTCACCCAGCCCCTGCCGCTGGACGGGGTGACGCCGACCGGTGAGTGCCGCGAGCTCGTGGAGCGCATCGACTCCACGACCGTGCCGCACACCGTCCTGCTGCACACCGGCTACGAGGTGGACCCGGGCTCGGAGCGGGTGCTCGGCCCCGAGGCCACGGTCGGCTCGTTCCTGGTCCACACGCCCTCCACGGAGGACCTCGTGGGCCCCTACGGCGCGCTGCCGGAGACGTGCGGGACGATCGAGGGCGAGGACGGCACGGCCGTCGAGTTCTCTGCGGTCGAGGGGGTTCCGGGCGCGGTGCTCGTCTCCTCGTCCGGTCCGCGCGGCGAGTCCGCGGTGACGCTCGGAGGGGTCTCGGCGGGGCACCGGCACCTGTCCACGGCGTTCGTGCAGGTGGAGCCGAACGCCGCGGCCGAGATGCTCCGTGCACAGATGGAGGCTTTCCGCGCGGCAGGCTGAGGCGCCGGGCTGCCGGGCCGCCGGCCCCTCGCGCCCGCATCCTGTGCCGGCCCGACCCGGCGGAACTAGGCTGGAGACAGGAGACCTGATCCCGTTGAGGAAGACGGAGACGAACCAGCATGGCGAAGACCACGAAGACGTCGGACGAGAAGACGACGGACGAGAAGACGACGGACGAGAAGACGACGTCGCCGAAGGCCGCCGAGAAGTCCGCGAAGAAGAGCGGCGAGAAGGGCGCGTCGAAGAAGGCAGCCGAGAAGTCCGCGAAGAAGAAGTCCGCGAAGAAGGCGGACTCGACGACGGCTCTGGCCGCGGTCGAAGTCGTCGAGGACGGCGCCGCACAGTCCCCGGACCCGGCGATGACCGGCGTGGTGGACGAGGCCGCGACGTCCTTCCACAACGGGGACGTGCTCACCGCCGGTGCCGACGGCCACGAGGATGCGGCGATCGCGCTCGAGGCCGAGGTGACCTTCGTCCTGGACGCGGATGCCGAGCTGCCGGACCTGTCCGCCGTCTTCGACCAGGGCGAGGTGCGGGAGCATGCGTTGCGCGCCGTCTACCTGGACACCGCGGATCTGCTCCTGCTGCGCAACCGCGTGACCCTGCGCCGCCGTGAGGGCGGCACGGACGACGGCTGGCACCTCAAGCTGCCCGCCGGAGCGGACCGGCTGGAGGTCCACACGGACCTGGGCACCGGAGCCGGCCGCTGGGCGGTCCCGGCCACGCACCTGGAGGCGCTCGCCGAGCAGCTCGGCGAGGACTGGGCGGCGCTGCCGGAGGCCGAGCGCGGCCTCATGCCGGTGGCGGTGCTGTCCACGCAGCGCACCGAGGTGGACCTGCTGGACGCGGAGGGGGCCGTCGTCGCGACCCTCTGCGACGACCGGGTGGAGGCCTCCCCGTCCGGCCGTGCCTGGCGCGAGCTCGAGGTCGAGCTAATGCCGGGGGCCGCCCCGGAGCTGCTGGACCTGACGGTGATGCACCTGGCCGGCCAGGGCGTCGAGCCCTCGGAGTCCCCGTCCAAGCTCGGCCGTGCGCTGGAGAAGTCCCTCAAGCGTCAGGAGAAGGGCAAGGGGCCGAAGAAGAAGGACCCGGCCGGCGTGCTCGTCATGGCCTACGTGGCCGAGCAGGCGGCGGTCATCCGCGCGCGTGAGGCGGCGTGGCCGAGGACGCGCCGGAGGCTGTGCACAAGTCGCGGGTGGCGATCCGCAGGCTGCGCAGCACGCTGCGCACCTTCGGCGACCTGTTCGAGGCGGAGCAGGCGGACGCCCTGCGCCAGGAGCTGGGCTGGTACGCCCGCCGTCTGGGCGCCCCGCGGGACGCCGAGGTGGTCTCCGCACGGATCCTCGCAGACCTGGACGGTGTGCCCCGTGCGGACTACCACGGACCCGTGAAGACCCGTGCCGCCGAGGAGCTCGACCGCCGCCACGCCGAGGCCCACGCCCAGCTGGTGAAGGCGCAGGCCTCGCCCCGCTACGGGCGCCTGATGGACACCCTCACCGAGTTCGTCGCGGCCCCGCCGCTGACCGGCGAGCACGGATGCAAGGGCAAGAAGGTCCTGCCGAGGATGATCGCGGACGCCGTGGCGGTCGCTGCGGAGACGGCCGCCGCGGCCCGTGACGCAGCGACGGCCCAGGAGCGCCTGGTGCTGCTGCACGAGACCCGCAAGCGGGCCAAGGCCGTGCGCTACGCGTTCGAGGCCATGGCCCCGGCCTTCGGCGAGGTGGCCGCGGCCCGTGCCTCCGAGTGGGAGCAGGTGACCGAGTCGCTCGGCGCCGTCCAGGATCTCGAGGTCGTGCTCCCGGCACTGCGCCGCGTCGGTGAGGCCGCCGCGGCCGCCGGCGAGTCCGCCTACACCTACGGCTGGCTGGCCGGCCGCCTGGACCAGGCGCAGGCGGAGGCCGAGGAGCAGGCGCTGCCGGCCCTCGACGCGGCCCTGCGTCACGCACGGGTCAAGCCGAAGGACCTGCTGGACGACTGATCGACGGGCACGACGACGTGCCACAGCCCGGAGGGCCCCGACGCCGCCACGGCGTCGGGGCCCTCTGCCTCACGCAGGACCGGAGGAGGCGTCCACGGCCGTCAGACGCGGTGGGACCCCGAAGTGCGGGGCGTCCCCGGCTCCTCCTCCCCGGCGTCCGGGTCCGGGACGTCGTCCGGGTCGAGCTGGGTGTGGAACGGCCGTCCCGTGGAGAGGTCCTCCGCGGTCCTGCCCGAACGCGGCTCCACGGCGAAAAACGAGCCCGCCTCCGCGAGCAGACGGGTGTGGGGAACCACCACGGACTCACCGGTGCGTGCGGCCTTGGAGACGATCCTGCCGACGCGGTGCTGGCGCTCCTCCATGCGCTCGAGGTCTTCGAGGACGGCGGTGTGCCGGCTGGCGAGCTGGATCTCGTCCGCCGCGTCCAGGCCGACCGCGAGCTGGCGGGCGCGCAGCAGCTCGGCGTCGAAGGCTGCGCCGGCCAGGAGGACGATCACGGTGACCCAGGCGATCGCGAGGATGCCGATCGCGGACGTGATCCAGCCGACCAGCTGCGTCTGGCCGAGGTTCGCCGTGACCCAGCCGAGCAGGACGGTGGCGCCGAACAGCAGCAGCACGGTGACGACCGCCCCGGGGGAGAACGCCCGGTACCGCGGCTGCCGGACGTTGGGGCCCAGCTGGTAGGCGGCGGACACCACGATCATGATGATCGCCAGGATCACGGGCCACTTCGCCACGTTCCACAGGTCGACCGCCTGCTGCGTCAGCCCGACGGCGCGGCCGATCCGGGCGGAGAGGTCTCCTCCCAGCACCACCAGCAGGAGCACGACGACGGCGCCGACCGTGAGCGAGAGCGTCTCCAGGAAGACGGCGAGGCGGAAGGCGGGGAACCGCCGGCCCTCACGCGTGTCGTGGATCCGATGCATGGCGCGGTGGAACGCGCCGACGGCGCCCGAAGCGGAGAACAGGGCGCCGAGGGCGCCGAGGACCACCGCCAGGGTGCCGGTCGCCTGACCGCCGAGGGCGAGGATCGTGGACTGCACGGCGTCCACGGACAGGGCCGGCCAGATCTCGTGCACCAGCCCCGCCGCGGTGGAGAGGGTCTCATCGCGCAGCCCCAGCAGGGACACCGTGGACACGAGCGCCACCATGGTCGGCAGCAGGGCGAGCACCGCGAAGAAGGTCATGGCCGCGGCCACGTCCCAGACCTGGATCTCCAGGAGCTTGTAGCCGGTGCGCCGCAGCACGTAGAGCAGGCTCACCCGTGGGCGCTCGTAGGTGCGCCGCGGACGCACGCGGCGGCGCCGGCCCTGGCTCTCGGTCATGGTTCCCACGGTAATGCCAGGACGGCCCTGTGCTGGCAGGCTGGTGGCATGAAGACACCGAAGATCGCCGCCCACCGGGGAGACCTCACCGCCGAGGCAGCCGACGTGCTCGTCAACGCCGCCAACTCGTCCCTGCTGGGAGGCGGCGGTGTGGACGGTGCCCTGCACGCCGCCGCGGGCCCCGCCCTGCTGGCCGCCTGCCGAGCCGTGCGCGCCGAGCGGTG
>NZ_JBNFOB010000186.1:0-4988 GCF_057364565.1 Micrococcus sp. LASM2_SD2
CGCCCCGGACTCGGCGGCGGCGTCCGAGGCCAGGAACACCCCGAACAGGCCGCGGTCCGGGATGGTGCCACCGGAGGTCACGGCCAGCCGCTGCGCACCCGGGCGGGCCGCCAGCGTGCCGACCTCCCGGTCCCAGAGGATGCGCGGACGCAGCTCGGCGAACTCGTCCGAGGGGTACTTGCCGGCCAGCAGGTCCAGCACGGACTCGTAGGCCGAGTGCGGCAGCGTGGCGAACGGCGCGGCCCGGCGCACCAGGTCGAACCACTCCTCGGCCTCCAGGTCCTGCACCGCCACCGCGGAGACCGTGTGCTGGGCCAGGATGTCCAGCGGGTTCGCCGGGATCCGCAGCGCCTCGATCCGCCCGGCCCGCATCCGCTCGGTCACCACGGCGGTGTCCACCAGGTCCCCGCGGTGCTTCGGGAAGAACACGCCGCGGGAGACCTCACCCACCTGGTGCCCGGCACGGCCCACCCGCTGCAGGCCCGAGGCCACCGACGGCGGCGACTCCACCTGGATCACCTGGTCCACCGCGCCCATGTCGATGCCCAGCTCCAGCGAGCTCGTGGCCACCACGCACCGGATCCGCCCGGTCTTCAGTGCCTCCTCCACGATCGCTCGCTGCTCCTTGGACACCGAGCCGTGGTGGGCGCGCGCGAAGTCCGAGACCGTCCCGGCGTCCGTGCCCGCCCCGCCCATCATCTGCGCCGGCGGCTGGGCGGCGGTCGCCGGGCCCAGCCCGGTGGCCGCGGCGAGGACGTCGCCGAGCCGCTGGGGCTCCCGGCCGGCAGGCCAGGGTGAGGGGCCGTCGTCGTGCCCCTGTTCATTCCCGACGACGGTTCCCGCCTCCGCCTGCACGCCCGCCGCTTCCTGGCGGGCCTCCCAGATCTCGTTGAGCCGTCCGGTGAGGCGCTCGGCGAGGCGACGCGAGTTGGCGAAGACCAGGGTGGAGCGGCTGCGGGACACCAGGTCCACGATCCGCTCCTCCACATGCGGCCAGATCGACCCGCCGAGGGGTTCGGAGGTGCCTGCAGCGTCCGGGCCGGCCCCGGCGGTCTCCTGGCCCCCGCCGGTCTGCGGGGACAGGGACAGGTCCGTCATGTCCGGCACGGGCACGGTGACGGTGAGGTCCCAGCGCTTCTCGGACACCGGACGCACCACGTCCACGGGTTGGACGCCGCCGAGAAAGCGGGCGACCTCGGAGGCCGGCTCCACCGTAGCGGACAGGCCGATGCGCTGCACGGGCTTCTCGAGCATCGCGTCGAGCCGTTCGAGGGACAGGGCCAGGTGGGCGCCGCGTTTGGTCCCGGCCACAGCGTGGACCTCGTCCACGATCACCGTGTGCACCCCGGCCAGCGCCCCGCGGCCGCGAGGTGAGCATGAGGTACAGGGACTCGGGCGTGGTGATGAGGATGTCCGGCGGGTCCTGCACCAGGCGGCGCCGCTCGGCCGCCGGGGTGTCCCCGGAGCGCACGCCCACCCGGATGTCCGGCACCTGCTGCCCGGCGTTCCGGGCGGTCTGCGTGATGCCGATCAGCGGCGCACGCAGGTTGCGCTCCACGTCCACGCCCAGGGCCTTGAGCGGGGAGACGTAGAGGACCTTGGTGGGTGCCGGGTCCTCATCGGCGACCGGCTCGCGGAGGAAGCCGTCCAGCGCCCAGAGGAAGGCGGAGAGGGTCTTGCCGGAGCCGGTCGGCGCGATCACCAGGGCGTTCCGGCCCGAGGACACCGCGTCCCACGCGCCCAGCTGCGCGGCGGTGGGCGCCTCGAAGGCACCCGTGAACCAGGTGCGGGTGTGCTCGGTGAAGCGGCCGAGGACGGCCTCGGCCTGCGCCTCAGGCATGGGCCCGCCCCTCAGACATGGTGGTACGGCCGTCCCGCGGAGATCTCCTGGGCGCGGTAGACCTGCTCGGCGAGGATCAGCCGGACCAGCTGGTGCGGGAACACCAGCCCGGACAGGGACCACACGCGGTCCGCGCGGGCGTGCACGGTCTCGTCCACCCCGTACGCGCCCCCGATGATCAGCGTGACCGCCCTGCCGACGTCGAACTGCCGCTGCAGGTGCTGCGCCAGGCCGGGGGAGTCGAAGCCCTTGCCGCGCTCGTCCAGCAAAACCACGTGCTCGGCCGGGGTGAGCTTCGCCAGGATCCGCTCGGACTCCTCGGTGCGGGCGGAGACATCCTGCCGGGAGGAGTGCGGCAGCAGCTGCCAGGAGAGGTCGTAGGGCTTCTTCAGGCGCTTCTCGTACCGGGTGATCCCCTCGGACACCCAGGACTCGTGCTTCTTGCCGACGGCCAACACCTTCACGGACATGCGTCCCATCATGGCACCCGCCCCGGACAGGACAGCAGGACGCACCGCCGCGGGCCCCGGCCGGCCGTGCCCGAGCGTCCACGGGGCGGTCCGCCCGTCGAGGCCGCGTCGACACGGGCGGCCGGCGCCTGGTGGAATCGGGGTATGGAGAGCATCGTCCGCACCGAGCGCCGCGGCCCGACCGCCGTGGTGACCATCGACCTCGCCGAGGCGCACAACGCCCTGGACCGGCATGCCATGGCGGACCTCGCGGACGCGGTCCGGTCCGCCGCCGCCGAGCCGGACGTCCGGGCTGTGGTCCTCACCGGCGCCGGCGGACGGGCCTTCTGCGCGGGGTTCCGCCTGGGTACGGCGGACGAGGCCGTGGAACAGGACCCGGAGGGCACCGTCATGGCGGCCGTCGCGGACATGGTCCGTGCGGTCCTCGAGGCTCCGGTCCCCGTCATCGCCGCCGTGGAGGGCGCCGCCGCCGGTGTGGGCGCCTCGCTGGCCGTGGCCGCGGACCTGGTGGTGGCAGGAGAGTCCGCGTACCTGCTGCTGCCCTTCGGGAAGGTCGGCCTGGTGCCGGACGGCGGGATCGTGCAGACCCTCGCCGAGAGCCTGGGCCGGCACCGCGCCATGGACCTGATGCTGCGGCAGCGCCGGCTTCCCGCCGCCGAGGCCGCACGGGCCGGGCTGGTGGCCGACGTCGTCCCGGACGGTGCGGCCGTCGCCACGGCGCTGACCTGGGCGGAGGAGCTCGCGCAGACCCCGCGGCGGGCGCTCGCCGAGACGAAGGCGGCCGTCAACCGCCGCACCCTGGACACCCTGGAGGAGACGTTCGCCGCGGAGGGTAGGGTCCAGGCAGAGCTGCTGAGGACCGACGAGCACCGCGAGCGTGTGGCTGCGTTCCTCGCCGCGGCCGATGAGGCGAGTCGTCATGGAGGGTAGGGGCAGCACGCCTGAGGAGGAGGCCACGCGAGCCTCGGGAACAGAGGACCGCTCCGCCGCGTCCCGACGACGGCCCCGCACCTCCGGCGGGTCCGTCCCCCGCCGCCGTGTGCTGGGGTGGGGGATCGGCGCCGTGGTGGCCGCCGTGTTCGCATGGCTCGCGATGCTCGGACACCGCTGGTTCCAGCGGGAGGTGGTGGGTGTGGGCCCGCGCCGGATCGCCTCCCGTGAGGACATGACGGTCTTCACCGGGTTCCGGTACGCCCAGCAGGCCGGCGAGGGCGGCGTCATGGACGTCTACGTGCCCGCGGGACGGGCCGTTCCCCGTGCTCATGTGGACGTTCGGCTCCGGCTGGACCTCGGACCGCGGCAACATCGGCGGCGAGCGCATCGCCGAGGCCATGATCCCGCACGGCTACGCCGTGGCGGCGTTCTCCATCCGCAACTCCGGCCAGGGGCGGTTCCCCTCCCACGTGCACGACGCCAAGGCGGCCGTCCGCTGGCTGCGGGAATACGCCGGAGACCTGAAGCTGGACCGGGAGCGCATCGCGATGGGCGGCAACTCCTCCGGCGGGTGGATCGCCATGATGACCGGCGTGACGGCGGGGCTGCCGCGGTTCGAGGGGCAGGTCGGCGGCGTGTGGGACCGCCCGTCCGACGTGCAGGCGGTGGTGAACTTCTTCGCGCCCATCGACTTCCTGGCCATGGACGGCCAGATGCTCCCGGGCGCCTGCGAGTCCTTCAACGAGGGCCTCGGTATCACCGAGTGCCACTCGGACGCGGACGGCTTCGAGTCCCGCATGCTCGGCGTGCCCGTCCAACAGGCGCCGCAGCTGGTGCACGAGGCCAGCCCGCGCACCTACGTGGGCCCGCGGACCCCGCCCACGCTGATCGTCCACGGCACCCGGGACACGGTGGTGCCCCACCAGCAGAGCCGGGACCTCTACGACGACCTGGTCCGTGCGGACGTGCCGAGCATCTTCTACGAGGTGCACGGCGCCGGACACGTCGTCGACCTCACCCGGGACACGGCGGTCACGACCTCCACGGTGCACCACCACCGGGTGCCGCTGGCGGGGCGGCGCCTGCACTTCTCCTGGGACGCGGTCGCGGCCTTCCTGGACGAGCAGATGCCGGCCGCACGGCCGGGCGAGGCGGGCGCCGGACAGGCGCGGCCGTCGTCGGGAGGCCGCTGACACGGAGGTGGGCGGAACGTGGGCGGGCGCCGGTCCCCCACGCATGACGAAGGCCCCGGGAACCGCATGTTCCTGCGGTTCCCGGGGCCTTGTCAGGTGGCGGTGACGGTGGGATTTGAACCCACGGTACGGGGTTACCGTACACAGCATTTCGAGTGCTGCACCTTCGGCCGCTCGGACACGTCACCAGACTGGTGCAGACTACCCGAGACCCTGTGCCGATCCCAAACCGGGAGTCCCGGTGGGCGGTGCCGTTCAGCCGCGGCGGGCCGCGAAGAACTCCTGCAGGATCGCGGCGCACTCGGCCTCGCGGACGCCCGCACGGACCTCGGCCTGGTGGTTGAAGCGTGGGTCCCGGAGCACGTCCACCACGGAGCCGCAGGCGCCGGCCTTCGGGTCCCAGGCGCCGAAGACCACGCGGGGGACACGGGCCAGCAGGACGGCTCCGGCGCACATGGGGCAGGGCTCGAGGCTGACCACCAGGGTGCAGTCCTCCAGGCGCCAGCCGTCGCCCTCCCCGGCGGCGCGCCGTGCGGCCACGGCCCGGCGCAG
>NZ_JBNFOB010000187.1:0-4964 GCF_057364565.1 Micrococcus sp. LASM2_SD2
GGCGGTCGCGGCGCACGACGTCACCCCCACCGCGGACGCCGTCCGCGCCGCCGCCGCCTGGCGTGGGAAGGACGACCGCTGATGTTCGGACGCCATCAGTCCGCCGCCGCCCCGGCCCGCCGCGACCGCATCCGCCTGACGGGCATCTCCGCCGTCGGGTACCACGGCGTGTTCGAGACGGAGAAGCGCGAGGGCCAGCCGTTCTCGGTGGACGTCGTGCTGCACGTGGACGTCTGCGCGCGGCCGCCGCCGACGACCTCACGCAGACCGTGAACTACGCCGAGGTCGCGGACCTGGTGGCGGGCTTCATCATGGGCGAGTCCTTCGACCTCATCGAGACCCTCGCGGACCGCATCGCCCGTCAGCTGCTGCAGACCCAGCCGCTCACGGACACCGTGGAGGTCACCGTCCACAAGCCGCAGGCTCCGCTGCCCCACGAGTTCCATGACGTCCAGGTGACGGTCGTCCGCGACCGCGCCGACCTGGACCGCGCCGACCTGGAGTCCGCGCGTTGATGCGGACCCCCTCTACCCCGGACCCGGGCGAGCCGATCCCGCGGGACTGGACCCACCCCGCAGAGGGCCGGCCCCCACGCCGAGCCTGGGGAAGAGGCCGAGTCGGCCAGCCGTCGTCGTGCTGGGGCTGGGCGCCAACCTGGGGGACGCGGACCAGACGATGGACGCCGCCGTGGCCGCGCTCACCGCATTGCCCGGGTTCACGGATGTGCAGGCCTCGCCGCGGGCGCTCACCGCGCCGGTCGGCGGGCCGCCCGGGCAGCCGGACTACCGGAACCAGATCGTCACGGCGCGGACCACGCTGTCCCCGTGGGAGGTGCTGGGCACCGCACACCTGCTGGAGCAGGAGCACCACCGCCGGCGCACCGTCCGCTGGGGCGCCCGCACCCTGGACGTGGACCTGGTCGCGTACGAGGGCGTGACCAGTGACCACCCGGACCTGACGCTGCCGCACCCGCGGGCCGCCGAGCGCGCCTTCGTGCTGCTGCCCTGGCTCTGGCTAGACCCGGACGCCACGCTCGCCGGGACCCCGGTCTCCGCGCTCGCCGACCGGGCCGAGGGCGCGGACACCGTCCGCCGCATGCCCCCGGAGCGCGTCCACCTGGACGGCGCCGGCGGCCGCCCGGTGCCCGGGGAGCGGATCGACTCGACCTGGAGGGAACGCACATGATCACGCTGCGCACCTGGTGGCTGCCCGGGATCGCGCTGCTGGCCGGCCTGCTGGGCTGGACGGTCGCGCTGGTCTCCCAGGGCGGCGGACGGCAGACCCCGGTGCTGGGCCTGCCCGCGCTGATCACCCTGCTGGTGGTGGCGCTGATCAGCCTCGGCTTCGGGCTGCGCATCCGTCGGGACTGGGACCGCCTCCCGGCCGAGCGCATGGATCCGCTGGCCGCCGCCCGCATCCTGGTGTTGGCCCAGTCCGGGGCGTTCGCCGGGGCCCTGTTCGGCGGCTGGCACGCCGGCGTCCTCGTGCAGGTGCTCGCCCGCGCGGTGGCCGCCCCCGGGGTGCTGCGGGACTGCGTGCTCCTCGTGGGCGGCGGCGTGGTGCTCGTGGTGGTGGGGATCCTGGTCGAACGATGGTGCCGGATCCCCCCTGAGGATGAGGCGGGCGGAACGAACGGACGGCAGGATGGACGAGGTGGCGGGGGAGTGCCCCGCCGCCGGACCGACCCGGAGGAGGGATACGCCAGTGCGCGCCATGGAGCTTGACGGCGTCGAGTTCACACCCGTGTCCGAGAAGGAGATCCCGGCGTCGTTGCTGGCCGGGGCGATCATCAGCGTGGTCTTCGTAGCGGTCGCGTCCGTCCCGCTGGTCCTGAAGCTGACCGGCGTGTGGCCGAACCTGGGGACGTGGCTCGCCTGGGGCCTGCCGGGTGTGGTGCTGCTGTGGGCGCTGATCGACCTCGCCCTCACCCCGCGCCAGGTGCGCGCCCGGGGCTACGCCGAACGGGAGGAGGACATCCTCTGGCGCGAGGGCCTGCTGTTCCGCTCCGTGAAGGCCGTCCCCTACGGACGTCTGCAGTACGTGGACGTGGAGGAGGGCCCCATCCAGCGCCGGTTCGGCGTGCAGAAGGTGACCCTGAAGACCGCCGGCTCGGACCTGGAGATGCAGGGCCTGTCCCGGGCCGAGTGCGAGCGGCTGCGCGAGGTCCTCATGCAGCGTGGCCAGGCGAAGCTGGCGGGCCTGTGAGCCGGGAGGACGGCATGCCCACGTCTCCGCACGACCTCCCCGGCGACATCCGCCCCCACGACGGGCACCCCCCGGCCGTGGCGGCGGCCGGCCTGTCCGCCGCCGACGCCCCGGTGACCGACACCGAGCGCCCCACGGACGCCGAGGGCTGGACCCGCATGCACCCGCTGACCCCGTGGGTGAAGAGCTGGACGTTCCTCGCACTGATGCTGTTCTTCGTGGGCCGGGACGTCGTGGAGCAGTGGGTCGGCCGCCGGTTCGGCCAGGCCGGGTCCGACAGCTCCGGGGGTGGGGTCGGTGAGCTGTCGATCCTGGACTTCCTGCCGGCGATCGGCATCGCTGCCGGCGTCATCCTGCTGCTGGGCGTGGTCTTCTTCCTGTCCTGGCGGTTCAAACGCTTCCGCCTCACCGAGTCGGAGATCCAGTACCGCGAGGGATGGTTGTTCCGGCAGAACCGGCAGATGCGCTACGACCGTCTCCAGGCCGTGGACCTGCAGCACCCGCTGATCGCCCGTCTGTTCGGGCTGGTCACGGTGAAGGTGGAGGCCGCCGACGGCAACGACACCGCCCTGGAGCTGTCCTTCCTCAAGCGGGACCGGGCAGAGCAGGTCCGCCGCGAGATCCTGGACCACGCCTCGGGCGTGGCCCGCCCCGACGACGGCTCCTCCCCCGCATCCTCCGTCTCTGGGCACGCGGTGGAACCCGCCGGCGCCGTGGGCGCCCCGGACGAGGTGAGCGCCCCGGTGCCCGGGAAGGAGGGGGCGACCGCGCCGTCGTCGTCCCCGGCGCCCGCACCGACGCCGATGCTGCGCGATGCGGACGAGGGGGTCCTGATGCTCAAGGTCCCGCCCGGTCGCCTGGTGGGCTCGGTGCTGCTGTCCGACTCGGGACCGCTGGCGACCGTCCTCGGGTTCGGCGGGTTCCTGGCGGTGGCGGCACTGTTCATCGGCCTGATGCCCCAGGCCTGGATGTCTGAGGACGAGTCGCGGTGGGCCATCTTCGGGCTGAGCGCGGCGGGCATCGCATTCCCGCTGCTCTTCGCGATCGTCACCAACACGTGGTCCGGCCTGAACAAGGGCTGGGGCTTCACCGTCCGCCACTCGAGGGACGGGCTGCGGCTGCGCTACGGCCTGACCGAGACGAACTCCCAGACCGTCCCGCCCGGGCGCGTGCAGGGCGTGACCATCCGGCAGTCGCTGCTCTGGCGACCCCTGGGCTGGTACCAGGTGCGCGTGCAGGTGGCCGGCTACGGGCTCGACCTGGGCTCCGAACGGTCGGTGGTGCTGCCCGTGGGGCCGTGGGAGGACGTGCTGCGCGTGCTCACCATCGTGTCCCCGGAGCCTGGCACTGCCGCAGGCGAGGCCGCCGAGCTGACCCCCGCCGAGCTGATGCATGTGGCCATGCACGGGGACCTCGCCGACGGCGGCTTCACCCACATCCCGCGGCGGGCCCGCGCCTGGTTCACCTGGTTCACGTGGCGCCGCACCGGCTTCCTTACCACGGATCGGCTGCTGCTGGTGCGTGGCGGACGCTTCGCCCGCCGCCTCGAGGTGGCCGAGCACGAGCGCATCCAGAACCTGCGGATCAGTGCCGGACCCGTGCAGCGCCGCCTGCGGGTGGCCGACGTGACCATGGACCTGGCCGGAGGGAAGGCCGTCACCGTGAAGGCCCAGGACCGGCACACGGCCGAGCGCCTGTTCCAGCACGAGTCCGAGATCGCCGCGGTGGCCCGCCGATACAAGGACCGCGACCAGTGGATGACGGCCGAGGAGCTCGAGCGCTTCGAACGGCAGCTGCAGCCGGCCGGTGCCGGAGCTCCGGCGGCCGCGGCATCGACCACCCCGAAGGAGACCTGAGTGGCCGGAGGACTGGATACCTCGATCGACCCCACGCAGCGCCCGGGGCGCCTCGGCGTCGGCGTGATCGGCGCCGGGAAGGTGGGCGCCGTGCTTGGAGCCGCCCTGCGCAATGCCGGCCACACGGTCACCGGCGTGCATGCGGTCTCCGAGGCCTCCCGCACCCGTGCGGAGGCGCTGCTGCCGGACGTGCCGGTGCTCGAGGTCCCGGAGATCCTGCGCCGCTCCGAGATGGTGCTGTTCGCTGTCCCGGACGACGTGCTGGGAGAGCTCGTGGACGGGCTGGTGCAGGCCGGCCACGTGCAGGCCGGGCACCTGCTGGTGCACACCTCCGGGCGGTACGGGGTGGGCGTGATGCAGTCCGTGCGGGCCGCCGGGGCGATCCCGCTGGCCATCCACCCCGCCATGACGTTCACCGGCCTGTCCCTGGACCTGGACCGGCTCAAGGACTGCGTCTTCGGCGTCACCGCGGACCCAGTGGTACTGCCGGTGGCGCAGGCGCTCACCGTGGAGATGGGCGGCGAGCCGGTGGTCATCAAGGAGGCCGACCGGCCCACCTACCACGCGGCCCTGTCCCACGGCTCCAACCACCTGGTCACTTTGACCGCGCAGTCCGCGCAGCTGCTGGCGGAGATCGGCGTGGCGGACACCGAGCGTCTGCTGCGTCCCCTGCTCACCGCCTCTCTGGAGAACGCCCTCTCCGACGGAGACGCCGCGCTGACCGGCCCGGTGGCCCGCGGGGATGTGGAGACCGTCCGCGGCCACCGCGAGACCCTGGCCCACATGGTGGAGGAGGGCATGCCCGCGGACATCCTCCACGCTTGGGAGGCCATGGCCCGCGCCACCGCGGACCGCGCCGAGTCCCGCGGAGCCCTGCGCGCGGACGCGGCAGCCCGGATCCGG
>NZ_JBNFOB010000188.1:0-4835 GCF_057364565.1 Micrococcus sp. LASM2_SD2
CACCTCCGTACGGAGGTGAGGGCCGACGTCGTGAAAGGGGACGGATCAGATGTTCGGAAAGCCCAGGGCGCGCATCTGGTCCTTGCCGTCCTCGGTGATCCGCTCCGGACCCCACGGCGGCATCCAGACCCAGTTCAGGCGCCACTCGTCCACCATCGTGCCGATCGCCCGGGAGACCTGGTCCTCGATCTCGTCGGTGAGCGGGCACGCGGCGGTGGTGAGCGTCATGTCCACGATCAGGGCGCCGTCGTCCGCGTAGTGGAGGCCGTACAGCAGACCGAGGTCCACCACGTTGACACCCAGCTCCGGGTCGATCACGTCCTTGATCGCCTCGCGCACGTCCTCGACGGGGGTACGGTCAGCAGTCATGTCAGGCCCCCGCCACCGCGGCCTGCTCGAAGCGGGCGTAGCCCTCGGCCTCGAGCCGGTCGGCCAGCTCCGGGCCGCCGGACTCCACCACGCGGCCGTCCACCATCACGTGTACGTGCTGCGGCTTGATGTAGTTCAGGATGCGGGTGTAGTGGGTGATGAGCAGGGTGCCCATCTCGTTGGCCGCCTGGGCGCGGTTCACGCCCTCGGACACGATGCGCAGGGCGTCCACGTCGAGGCCGGAGTCGGTCTCGTCCAGGATCGCGAACGTCGGCTTGAACAGCTCGAGCTGCAGGATCTCCGCGCGCTTCTTCTCGCCGCCGGAGAAGCCCTCGTTGACGTTGCGGTTCATGAACGCCGGGTCGATCTGCAGGGCCTCGAAGGCGCCCTTGACGTCCTTGGTCCAGTGGCGCAGGGACGGGGCCTCCCCGTCCAGGGCGGTCTTGGCGGTGCGCAGGAAGTTCGTCATGGTGACGCCCGGGATCTCCACCGGGTACTGCATGGCCAGGAACAGGCCAGCCTGGGCGCGCTCGTCGACCTCCATCTCCAGGACGTCCTCGCCGTCCAGGGTGATGGAGCCGGAGGTGACCTCGTAGCGCGGGTGGCCGGCGATGGTGGCGGCCAGGGTGGACTTGCCGGAGCCGTTCGGGCCCATGATGGCGTGGGTCTCACCGGTGTTCAGGGTGAGGGTCAGGCCCTTCAGGATCTCCTTGGGGCCGGACTCGGTCTCGATCTGGACGTGCAGGTCCTTGATCTCCAGGGTTGCCATGTGTGTGTACTCCTGTGTTCTGAAGGAAAGTGTGTGGGTCGGTGACGGCGGCGGTCAGAGCGAGGCGATCCGCAGCTCGGCCTCCATGACGTCGGTGAGCTCCTGCTCCACGTCCGCCACGCCGATCTTCTGGATGATCTCGTTGAGGAAGCCGCGCACGATCAGCTTGCGGGCCTCGGCCTCGGAGATGCCGCGGGCCATGAGGTAGAACAGCTGCGTCTCGTCGAAGCGGCCGGTGGCGGAGGCGTGGCCGGCGCCCTCGATGACACCGGTCTCGATCTCCAGGTTCGGCACCGAGTCGGCGTGGGCGCCGTCGGTCAGCAGCAGGTTCTGGTTCTTCTCGTAGGTGTCGGTGCCCTCGGCCTCGGCACGGATGAGCACGTCGCCGACCCACACGGTGTGGGCGTCCTGGCCCTGCAGCGCGCCCTTGTAGAGCACGTTGGAGACGCAGTTCGGCTTGTTGTGGTCCACGAACAGGCGCTGCTCGAGGTGCTGGCCGGCGTCCGCGTAGTACAGGCCGTACAGCTCGGCCTCCCCGCGCTCGTCGGAGAAGCGGGCGGTCGGGGTCAGGCGCACCAGGTCGCCGCCGTAGGTCACCGCGACGTGCTTGAAGTGCGCGCCGGTGTCCACCGAGGCCTGCTGGGAGGACACGTGCACGGAGCCGGCGTCCCAGGCCTGGATGGAGGTGACGTTCAGGGCAGCGTCCCGGGCGAGGTCGAACTCGACGTTCTCGGCCAGCACGGCGGAGCCGGAGTGGGTGAGCACCAGGTCCGCGCGGGAGTTCGCCTCCACGACCACCTTCAGGTGGGAGGCGGCGGCCTCGGTGCCGGCGCCGGTGACGTCGATCCGGACCGGTGAGGAGACCTCGCCGGACACGGTCACCACGGTGGCCTCGGAGAACGAGTTCCACGCGGCGGCGGAGACGCGGTCCTCCGGGGTGTGGGCGGTGCCCAGGCGGGCGTCGTCACGGGAGACGGTCTCCACAGAGACCCCCTCGTGCTCGGACACGGTCACGGTCGGGGCGGCGCCGGTCAGGCGGCCCTCGTCGCCGTCCGGCAGGTGCAGGCCCTGCAGGCGCTTGAGCGGGGTGAAGCGCCAGTCCTCCTCGCGCCCGGTGAGCACCGGGAACGCGGAGAGCTCGCGGGAGACCGGGCGGGAGCCGCGGGAGTCCACGCCCTGGGTGGCGCGGCGGGCCGGAGCGGTCTTCGCCTGGGTGACGGCGAGCTTCTCGCCCTCCTCACCCATGCCCGGGATCAGCGGCGACTCGGCGCCGAGGGTGGTGTTGTCGGTCGTGGTCATGGCTCAGCCCACCGATCCTTCCATCTGCAGCTCGATCAGCTTGTTCAGCTCGAGGGCGTACTCCATGGGCAGCTCGCGGGCGATCGGCTCGATGAAGCCGCGCACGATCATGGCCATGGCCTCGTCCTCGGAGAGGCCGCGGCTCATCAGGTAGAAGAGCTGCTCCTCGGAGACGCGGGAGACGGTGGCCTCGTGGCCGAGGGTCACGTCGTCCTCGCGGATGTCGATGTACGGGTACGTGTCCGAGCGGGAGATCGTGTCCACCAGCAGGGCGTCGCAGACCACGGAGTTCGCGGAGTGCTGGGCGCCCTCGTTGACCTGGACCAGGCCGCGGTAGGCGGCGCGGCCGCCGTTGCGGGCCACGGACTTGGACACGATGGAGCTCGAGGTGTTCGGTGCCATGTGGACCATCTTGGAGCCGGTGTCCTGGTGCTGGTCCTTGCCGGCGAAGGCGACCGAGAGGGTCTCGCCGGTGGCGTGCTCGCCGGTCAGGTACACGGCCGGGTACTTCATGGTGACCTTGGAGCCGATGTTGCCGTCGATCCACTCCATGGTGCCGCCCTCCTCCACGACGGCGCGCTTGGTCACCAGGTTGTACACGTTGGTGGACCAGTTCTGGATGGTGGTGTACCGGACGCGGGCGTTCTTCTTCACCACGATCTCCACCACGGCGGAGTGCAGGGAGTCCGAGTTGTAGATCGGCGCGGTGCAGCCCTCGATGTAGTGCACGTACGAGTCCTCGTCCGCGATGATCAGGGTGCGCTCGAACTGGCCCATGTTCTCCGTGTTGATGCGGAAGTAGGCCTGCAGCGGGATCTCCACGTGGACGCCCTTCGGGACGTACACGAAGGAGCCGCCGGACCACACGGCGGTGTTCAGGGAGGCGAACTTGTTGTCGCCCACCGGGATCACGGAGCCGAAGAACTCCTCGAAGATCTCCGGGTGCTCCTTCAGACCGGTGTCCGTGTCCAGGAAGATCACTCCCTGCTCCTCCAGGTCCTCGCGGATCTGGTGGTAGACGACCTCGGACTCGTACTGGGCCGCCACGCCGGCCACGAGCCGGTCGCGCTCGGCCTCCGGGATGCCCAGCTTCTCGTAGGTGTTGCGGATGTCCTCGGGCAGGTCGTCCCAGGTCTTCGCCTGGCCCTCGGTGGAGCGCACGAAGTACTTGATCTGGTCGAAGTCGATGCCGGACAGGTCCGGACCCCAGGCGGGCATGGGCTTGCGGTCGAAGTACTTCAGGCCCTTGAGGCGGGTCTTCAGCATCCACTCCGGCTCGTCCTTCTTGCCGGAGATGTCCCGGACGACGTCCTCGTCCAGGCCCCGGCGGGCGGTCTCGCCGGCGGAGTCGGCGTCATGCCAGCCGTACTGGTATGCGCCGATGGCGTTCAGCTCGGGGTTCTTCTCGAGGACCTCGTGGATCACACCGGGGTCGGTGGTCTCCTCGATCTCCTTCTGGAGGATCTGATCGGTCATCTCAGCCTCTCCTCGTCTTCTACTCGGGTCGGTCGTGGGCGGGGGTGGTCAGGTGGCGTCCGGTGGGCACGTGTGTGGTGCACACGTGGCCGCCGGTCGCGAGGGTGGACAGGCGCCGGACGTCCACGCCGAGCAGGCGCGCGAAGAGCGCGGTCTCCTCGTCACAGAACTCCGGGAACCGGGTGGGCAGGCCCTGCAGGGGGCAGTGCCCCTGGCAGACCTGCGCGGCGCGCAGGGTCGGTGCCATGCCCTCGCCCACACGGCGCAGCGAGCCGGCGTAGCCGAGCCCGTCGAGCACTTGGGTCAGGATCTCGGTACGCTCCGTCAGGTCCGTCTCCCGGTCTCCGACGGCGGCGAGGAAGCGCTCCTCGACCTCCGCGAAGGACCGGCGGGCCACGGCGCGCAGCTCCTCCTCCCCGCCGAGCTCGGCCAGGCGCGTGAGGGCGTCCGTGGCGACAGCGAGGTGGGAGTCCGCCAGCCTGGTCTGGGCCCGCTCCGTGACGACGTAGCGCCGCGAGGGACGTCCGGCGCCGCGGGAGGGCTTGACCAGCTTGACCTCGACCAGGCCCTCGTTCTCGAGGGCGTCGAGGTGGCGGCGGACCGCAGCGGCGGTGAGCTCGAGCTCGCGCCCGATCTCGGCCGCACTGACCGGCCCTCGGGTGAGCACGAGCTGCAGGACACGCTCTCGCGTGCCCTCCGCCGGGAGCGGACCCGGCATGGAGGCAGACTCGTCCGAATACACAACTCCATGATGGCCTATTCACCGGGGCCACCCAAGTAAGGGACGCCTATCCCCCGCCCGGGGCCCAGTCGTCCCCGTCGTACGGGGCCCCGGGCCGAACGGCGCTGCCGGCCCCGCTCCGGCACGGGATCCAGGCGCGCGGGGGCCCCGCCGCCGCACACTCTGTGAGGCCCGGCCCAC
>NZ_JBNFOB010000189.1:0-4827 GCF_057364565.1 Micrococcus sp. LASM2_SD2
CCTTCGCGGGGGGAGTCGCTCGCCGCCGAGCTGGCGGCGTACCGGGCGGCCCACGCCCGGTGGCGGACCGCATCGGCCGAGCACGCCGAGCTCACCGCGGCACAGCAGGAACGCGCCCGCCAGGCCGACGCCCTGCAGCGCAGCCTGGAGGAGATCGACGAGGCCGCCGTGGAGGCCGGGGAGGACGAGGCCCTGCGTGCCCGCATCCGCCGGCTGGAGGACCACGAGCAGCTGCGCGCCGTCGCCGCAGGAGCCTACGGGCGGCTCTCCGGTGCCGACCCGGACGCGGGCGAGGAGCTCCCCGGGGCGATCGCCCTGGTGGAATCCGCGCGTCAGGAGCTGCTGTCCGCGCCGGGAGAGGAGGCCGAGCTGGAGGAGGCCGCGCGTCGGCTCGGCGAGGCCGCCGTAGTGCTGGGCGACATCGCCGGGGACATCGCCCGGTACCAGGCCGACCTGGAGGCGGATGCCGAGGGGGACCTGGACGCCGCCCAGTCCCGTCTGGCCGAGCTCACCCGGCTGCAGCGCCTCTACGGTCCCGAGCTGACCGACGTGATCGCCTGGGCCGAGCGCGAGCGCCCCCGCCTGGACGAGCTCCAGGGGGACACGGACCGCCTGGAAGAGCTCACCGCACTCATCGAGTCCTCCGGGGCCGAGGTCGCCGAGCGGGCCGCGACCCTGCGTCGCCTGCGCACCGGGGCCGCCGCCCGGCTGGAGGAGCAGGTCACCGGCGAGTTGCACGCCCTGTTCATGCCGGACGCCTCCTTCCACGTGGGGCTTACCCCGCTGCCGGACGGCGAGTACGGCCCGCACGGTGCGGACGAGGTCGCGCTGTTGCTGCGCCCCCACGCCGGCGCCGACCCGCGCCCGCTCGGCAAGGGGCCTCCGGCGGCGAGCTCTCCCGCGTCATGCTCGCCCTCGAGGTGGTCCTGGCCGCCACGGACCCCGTCCCCACCTTCGTCTTCGACGAGGTCGACGCCGGCGTGGGGGCGAGGCCGCCGTGGCGATCGGCGCGCGCCTCGCCCGCCTCGCCGAGCACGTCCAGGTCATCTGCGTGACCCACCTGCCCCAGGTGGCCGCCTGCGCCGACCGCCACGTGCACGTCCGCAAGAACTCGGACCCGGACGCGGGCGTCACCACCTCGGACGTCTCCGTCCTGGACCCGGAGCAGCGCATCGAGGAGCTGGCCCGCATGCTGGCCGGCCACGCGGACTCCTCCGCCGCCCGCGAGCACGCCCGGGAGCTGCTGGAGAAGGGGGCACAGGGAAACGGAGGGTGAACGGATCTGAGCCCCGGTGGTACGCTCGAATTCCGTGGTGCAACGTCATTCTCGTTTCCAGAAGTCCAGCACGGCCACCCGGCAGATCTTCGTCACCGGTGGCGTGGCCTCCTCCCTCGGCAAAGGCCTCACGGCCTCCTCGCTCGGTCACCTGCTCCGCGCCCGCGGCCTCCGCGTGGTGATGCAGAAGCTCGACCCCTACCTCAACGTGGACCCGGGGACCATGAACCCCTTCCAGCACGGCGAGGTCTTCGTCACCGAGGACGGGGCGGAGACGGACCTGGACATCGGCCACTACGAGCGCTTCCTCGACGAGAACCTCGACGGCGTCGACAACGTGACCACCGGCCAGGTGTACTCCACCGTGATCGCCAAGGAGCGCCGCGGCGAGTACCTGGGAGACACCGTCCAGGTCATCCCGCACATCACGGACGAGATCTGCCGGCGCATGCGGCTGCCCGCCACCCCGGCCGAGGGCCAGCAGGCCCCGGACGTGATCATCACCGAGATCGGCGGCACGGTCGGGGACATCGAGTCCCAGCCCTTCCTCGAGGCCGCCCGCCAGGTCCGCCAGGACATCGGCCGGGACAACGTCTTCTTCCTGCACGTGTCCCTGGTGCCGTACATCGGCCCGTCCCACGAGCTGAAGACGAAGCCCACGCAGCACTCCGTGGCCTCCCTGCGCAGCATCGGCATCCAGCCGGACGCGATCGTCATCCGGTCGGACCGCGAGGTCCCGGCGGACGTGCGCGGCAAGATCGCCCGCATGTGCGACGTCCCGAGCGACGCGGTCGTCAACTGCGCCGACGCCCCCTCCATCTACGACATCCCGAAGATCATCCACGCCCAGGGCCTCGACGCCTACGCGGTGCAGGCCCTGGACCTGAAGTTCAAGGACGTCGACTGGACGAAGTGGGACGCCCTCATGGAGGCCGTCCACGAGCCGAGGCACCAGGTCGAGGTCGCCCTGGTCGGCAAGTACATCGACCTGCCGGACGCCTATCTCTCCGTCACCGAGGCCCTGCGCGCCGGCGGCTTCGCCCACCGGGCCCGGTGAACATCCGCTGGGTCCCCTCGGACGACTGCGAGACCGAGGAGGGCGCCGCGCAGGCACTGGCCGGCGTGGACGCGATCTGCGTGCCCGGCGGCTTCGGCATCCGCGGTGTGGACGGCAAGGTCGGCGCCCTGCGCCACGCCCGGGAGAACGGACTGCCGACCCTGGGCCTGTGCCTGGGACTGCAGTCCATGGTGATCGAGTACGCCCGCAACGTGCTCGGCTGGGCCGACGCCCAGTCCACCGAGTTCGACGAGGAGACCGCCCACCCCGTGGTCGCCACCATGGCCGAGCAGAAGGAGATCGTCTCCGGCGAGGGCGACCTGGGCGGCACCATGCGCCTGGGCTCCTACCCGGCCACCCTCACCGCCGGCTCCGTGGCCGCCGAGGCCTACGGCACCACCGAGGTCACGGAGCGCCACCGCCACCGCTACGAGGTGAACAACCGCTACCGGGCCGAGCTCGAGGAGGCCGGCCTGGTCTTCTCCGGCACCTCCCCGGACGGGTCCCTCGTGGAGTTCGTGGAGCTGCCCCGGGAGAGGCACCCGTACTACATCGCCACGCAGGCCCATCCCGAGTTCAAGTCCCGCCCGACGGCCGCGCACCCGCTGTTCGCCGGCCTCGTCGGGGCCGTGCTTGCCGGGCGTCAGGGCGCCTGACATGGCGGAGAAGCCACAGCGGGACGCCGTGGCGGCGGAAGAGAACCGTCGTCGCGGCCGAGCACCGCTGCGCGACGTGCACGCCCCGCGCAAGGTCAAGAAGGCCAAGACCGTCTTCGAGGGGAAGGTCTGGGACGTGGAGCGGGAGACGTTCCGCCTGGACCCGAAGGACAAGAACGCGGACCCCCTCGTCCGCGAGGTGCTGGTCCATCCCGGTGCCGTGGCCGTCCTCGCGACCCGCACGGCGATGACCTCCTCTGGCCCGCAGGAGCAGGTCGCCCTGGTCCGGCAGTACCGCCACCCGGTCGGCATGGAGCTCTGGGAGATCCCCGCCGGCCTGCGGGACGTCGAGGGCGAGGACCTCCACGCGGTGGCCGTCCGCGAGCTCTGGGAGGAGGCCGACCTGCGCGCCCGCGAGTGGCACACCCTGGTCGACTTCTTCACCACCCCCGGCGGCTCCTCGGAGGCGATCCGCGTCTTCCTGGCCCGCCAGACCGAGGAGGTCCCGGCTGAGGAGCGGTTCACCCGCACGGACGAGGAGGCCCAGATGCCGTTGGCGTGGATCGGTGTGGAGGAGGTCACGGACGCGGTCCTGGACGGGCGCATCCACAACCCCCAGGCTGTCGTCGCGGTGCTGGCGCTGCACGCCCACCGCGCCCGCGGCTGGCGGCGGCTGCGCCCGGTGGACGCGCCGTTCGTGCCCGGACGCCAGGAGGACCCCGCCGGATGAGGCCGCACCGGGCATGACCACCGTCTCGGAACCGCCCGATCGGGCCGCTCCTTCCGACCGGCTCGCCGACGCCGCGGGACGCTTCCTGGACCACCTGGCCGTGGAGAAGGGCCGTTCCGCCCACACCCTCGCCGCCTACCGCCGGGACCTGGACCGCTACCTGCGGTGGCTCGCCGCCTCCGGCGTCACCGCGCCGGAGGAGGCGACCACGGGCAACGTCACCGGGTTCCTGCGGGCGCTGTCCACGGGGGAGGACGGGGGAGCGGCACTCGCCGTCCGCTCCGCCGCCCGCGTGCTCGTGGCCGTCCGCGGCCTGCATCGGTTCTGGGCCCTCGAGGGCATCGCCGCCGAGGACCCGGCCCGGTCCGTCTCCCCGCCCAAGCCGGGTCGACGCCTGCCCAAGGCCCTGAGCATCGAGGAGACCACCGCCCTGCTCGAGGCCTGCTCCGCGGACACGCCCACCGGACTGCGGGACCGTGCGCTGCTGGAGTTCCTCTACGGCACCGGCGCGCGCGTCTCGGAGGCCGTGGGCCTGGACGTGGACGACGTCGTCGGCATCACCGTCGCGTCACCGTCAGGGGCCTCCGGCCCCGCCGGTCCCGACGACGGCCCCGCGGCCGAGCAGCCCGTCGTCCGGCTCTTCGGCAAGGGCTCGAAGGAGCGCATCGTGCCGGTGGGCCGGTACGCCGCCTCCGCGCTGGACGCCTACCTCGTCCGCGGCCGGCCCGCGCTGGCGGCGGGGCGAAGGCCTCCACCCCGGCGCTGTTCCTGAACGCCCCGCGGCGGTCGCCTCTCCCGCCAGTCCGCGTGGACCGTGATCCGCGGGGCGGCCGCACGGGCCGGGATCACCGCCGAGGTCTCCCCGCACACCCTGCGCCACTGCTTCGCCACGCACCTGCTCTCCGGCGGCGCGGACGTCCGTGTGGTCCAGGAGCTGCTCGGCCACTCCTCGGTGACCACCACGCAGGTCTACACGCTCGTCACCGTGGACACCCTCCGCGAGGTCTACGCCGCCGCCCACCCGCGCGCCCGCGGCTGATCCGCGCCGAAGAGGACGACGACGGCCCCGCACCCTCCGTGCGAGGGTGCGGGGGCGTCGTCGCGAAGC
>NZ_JBNFOB010000190.1:0-4821 GCF_057364565.1 Micrococcus sp. LASM2_SD2
GGGCCTGCCGCAGGAGGCCGGCCTGCCGCTGCTGCTGGCGGCGGTGCTCATGGTCGGCGCCGCCGGCTCCGGCTTCAACCTGGCCCGGCAGTCCTACCTCGCGGCCGCCGTCCCGGTGACGCACCGGGCGCGGGCGATGTCCATGCTCGGCGGCACCATCCGCATCGGCACGCTGGTGGGTCCGTTTCTCGGCGCGGGCTTGCAGGCCTGGATGGGCCTGCCCGGCGCGTTCGCCGCGGCCACGGTGGCTATGGCCGTGGGCGTGGCCATGAGCTTCTTCATCGACGAGCTCGCCGAGGAGGCGGCGGCCCTGGACACCCAGGGCATCCCGCTGCCGGCCGAGACCCTGCGGCACATGGCCACCACGCACGTGCGACTGCTCTCCACGGTCGGGCTCTGCGTGATGACGCTGTCCGCCACGCGCGTCTGCCGCGCCTCGGTGGTGCCGCTGTGGGCGGCGCACCTGGGGCTCGACCCGGCCACCACGTCCCTGATCTTCGGTCTGTCCGCGGTGGTGGACGTGCTGATGTTCTATCCGTCCGGCTGGCTCATGGACCGCTTCGGACGCCGCGCCGTGGCCGTGCCCTGCCTGGGCGTGATGGCCGTCGGGTTCGCCGTGCTCCCGCTGACGGACTCGTTCGTCGCCCTGCTCGGCGCCGCCCTGCTGATCGGCCTGGGCAACGGGTTCGGCTCGGGCATCGTGATGACCCTCGGCGCGGACTACTCGCCGGCGCACGGCCGCGCCCAGTTCCTGGGGATCTGGCGCATCGTCTCGGACACCGGCATGGTGACCGGCCCGCTGCTGCTCTCCGCGGTCACCGGCCTGGCAGGGCTGGCCGGCGGCATCCTCGCGCTCGCCGGCATGGCCGCCGCCGGCTCGCTCGGCTTCCGTGTGCTGCTGCCCGGAGGCCCCGGGTCCGTGCACCGTCCGCAGGGCGGGACGTCCTCCCGGCGTGGTGCGTGACGTGGGACACTGACGCCATGTCCGTCTTCGCCGTGCACTACACCTACACCGACGACTCCGCCGGCCGCGACGCCCACCGTGCGGACCACCGCGCGTTCCTGCGCTCGCTGGCCGCGAACGGAGTCGTGCTCCTCGCGGGAGCCTACCCGGAGCAGGAGGGCGTCCAGCCCGCCGCGCTGCTGCTGGTCCGCGCCGAGTCCGCGGATGCGGCCCGCACCCTACTCACCGAGGACCCCTTCCAGAAGGAGGCGTTGGTGGCCACCGTGGACGTGCGCCCGTGGGCGCCGCCGATGGGAGCCTGGGTCGAGGGCGACGACGCGCCGCTCGCCGGCCGCTTCTGAGCCGCCCCGCCCGAGCGGCGCCTCGGTGAGGGGGCACGCAGGTGAGGGGATGACGACGGCCGGGCGCCGTCGTCGGGAAGCCCGCCGGGCGGTCTCCGCAGGCGACCGCGGGGCGGGGCTCAGCCCCGCTCGGGCCGCGAGTCCAGGTACTTGGCTGAGGTGTGGCTCTCGAAGATCATGTACGTCTGGGTGTCCACCACGCCGGGCAGGGACTGCAGGTGCTCGAACACCACGCGCCGCAGGTCCGCGATGTCCCGGGCGCGGACCATGATCATCACGTCCATGTTGCCGCCCACCAGGGAGACCTGGCTGACCTCAGGGATGGCCAGCAGCTGGGCGCGCAGCTCGCGCCAGTTGTGCTGACGCAGCTTGAGGGCCACGTGGGCGGAGGCGCTGAAGCCCAGCCGCTCGGGGTCCACCGTCACGGTGAAGCCGGTGATGGCGCCGGCGTCCTGCAGGCGGTTCAGCCGGGAGTAGCAGTGGGCGCGGGAGATGTGCACCCGCTCGGCGAGCGCGGCCACCGAGAGGCGTCCGTCCCGGCTGAGCTCGGCGATGATCGCGTGGTCCGTGGCATCCAGTTCCATGGCGCTGCACCCTCTCTCCCGGCACCGCTGGCGGCCCGGCCGCACGGCGGCGGGCAGATGGCGGACATCTGTGCGTGTGCCATGCGACACTTTAGCAGAACGTCCATCCGCCGACGTTGAATCAGCAGATCTGTATGCAGGTTACGCCGGTACGGTGAACAGATTGAACCGTTCGGGTCAGAATGGGGCGAATCTGGAAAGGAGTGCCCATGAGCCACAACCCCGCGTCTGCGCCGCACGACTCGTTCGGCATCACGCTGGAGGAGTACCTGCTGCCGGCCACCCGCCGCATCCAGCTCGTCACCGAGGACGGCACCGCGCTGTCCCCGGAGGAGCAGGGCGCCGAGCCCGGCCACGAGTACCCGATGCCCTCCGACGAGGCCCTGCTCGACGCCTACCGTCACCTGGTGATCGGCCGCCGCGTGAACGACCAGGCCTACGCCCTCGTCCGCCAGGGCCGCATGGCCGTCTACCCGTCCTCGCACGGCCAGGAGGCCTCCGAGGTGGCCGCCGCCGTCTGCCTGCGCAAGGACGACTGGCTCTTCCCGACCTACCGCGACACCGTGGCCGTGATGTCCCGCGGCGTCCCCGCCACCGAGGTGATGGTCGCCTACCAGGGCACCTGGCACCAGGGATATGACCCGCAGGAGCACCGCGTCTCCGTGCAGTCCACCCCGCTGACCACCCAGCTGCTGCACGCCGTGGGCCTGGCCAAGGCCGCCCGCCTGCGCGGCGAGGATGTGGCCGTGCTCGCCATGGTCGGCGACGGCGGCACCTCCGAGGGCGACTTCCATGAGGCCCTGAACTTCGCCGCGGTGTTCAAGCTGCCGGTGATCTTCTTCGTGCAGAACAACAAGTACGCGATCTCCGTGCCGCTGGCCCGTCAGTCCGCCGCCCCGTCCCTGGCGCACAAGGCGGTGGGCTACGGCCTCGCCGGCGAGCGGGTGGACGGCAACGACCTGGCCGCCCTGCTGGCCGTGCTCGGCCGCGCCGTGGACCTCTGCCACGCCGGCGGCGGCCCGTTCCTGGTGGAGGCGGACACCTACCGCATGCAGTCCCACACCAACGCGGACGACGCCACCCGCTACCGCGAGGACGACGAGGTGAAGGAGTGGGAGGCCCGCGACCCGCTGCGCCGCATGACCGCGTTCCTCACCGACCGCGGGGTGCTGACGGACGAGGTCTCCGAGTCCATCACCTCGGACGCCGAGCAGGTCGCCGCCGCGCTGCGCGATGCGATGAACACGGACGTGGAGCTGGACCCGCTCGAGCTGTTCGACCACGTCTACACCGTGCAGACCCCGCAGCTGGCCGCGCAGCGCGCGCAGCTGGCCGAGGAGCTGTCCCGCACCGAGAGCAAGGAGGCCTGAGCATGGCGAACCTGACCTTCGCGGCCGCACTGAACGCGGCCCTTGCCGACGAGATGCAGGCCGACGACATGGTGGTCGTCTTCGGTGAGGACGTGGGCACCCTCGGCGGCGTCTTCCGCATCACCGACGGCCTGACCAAGCGCTTCGGCGACGACCGCTGCTTCGATACCCCGCTGGCCGAGTCCGGCATCGCCGGCATGGCCGTGGGCATGGCCCTCGGCGGCGCCCGCCCGGTGATCGAGATGCAGTTCGACGCCTTCGCCTACCCGGCCTTCGAGCAGGTGGCCAGCCACATCGCCAAGATGCGCAACCGCACCAAGGGCGCCGCCCCGATGCCGATCACGATCCGCATCCCCTACGGCGGCGGCATCGGCGGCGTGGAGCACCACTGCGACTCCTCCGAGTCCTACTACGCCCACACTCCGGGCCTGAAGGTGTACACCCCGGCCACCGTCAAGGACGCCTACCTGATGCTGCGCTGGGCCGTCCGCTCGAACGACCCGGTGGTCTTCATGGAGCCGAAGAAGCTCTACTGGTCCAAGGCGGACCTGGACCTGGACGAGCTGCGCGCCGAGTTCGAGGCCCGCTGGGCCGAGGTGGAGCAGGCTGAGGCGGAGGGCGAGGCCTGGGCCCGCGCCACCGTGGCGTGCACCGGCTCGGACGTCACGCTCGTCTCCTACGGCCCCTCGGTGCCCACCTGCGTGGCCGCCGCCAAGGCCGCCGCGGAGGAGGGCTACTCGGTGGAGGTCGTGGACCTGCGCACCATCAACCCGCTGGACGAGGCGACCATCGTGGAGTCGGTGACCAAGACCGGCCGCGCCGTGGTGGTGGCCGAGCCGCAGGGCTTCGTGTCCGTGGCCTCCGAGCTGGTGGCCCGCATCCAGAAGGAGTGCTTCCACTCGCTCGCGGCCCCGGTGCTGCGCGTGTCGGGCTGGGACATCCCCTACCCGGCGCCGAAGCTCGAGGAGCACCACCTGCCGAACGTCGACCGCATCCTCGATGCCATCGACGACCTGAACTGGGACCTGGACTCTGAGGAGGCCGACGCATGAGCAAGACCTTCAACCTGCCCGACCTGGGCGAGGGCCTGACCGAGGCCGACCTGGTCCGCTGGCTCGTGGCCGAGGGCGACGAGGTCGCCGTGGACCAGCCGATCGCCGAGGTGGAGACCGCCAAGGCGCTCGTGGAGGTGCCGTGCCCGTTCGCCGGCACCGTGCTGACCCTGCACGGCGCCGAGGGCGAGACCATGGAGGTCGGCCTGCCGCTGATCACCGTGGGCGAGGCCGGCGAGACCGCCGGCGGGTCCGAGCCCGACTCCGGCACCGGTGCCGAAGAGAAGGCCGGCGCGCTGTCCTACCGCGAGGAGGAGCGCGCGGGCGTGATGGAGCCCGGCAAGGGCCAGCCCGCTCCGGACAAGGCCCGCGGCGGCGACGGGGACGTGGAGGGCTCGGACGAGGAGGCCTCCGGCAGCGTCCTCATCGGCTACGGCACCTCCGGCCACGGCGCCAAGGGCCGCACCCGTCCGTCCAAGCGTCGCCGCGGCAGCACGACGACGGCACCGG
>NZ_JBNFOB010000191.1:0-4809 GCF_057364565.1 Micrococcus sp. LASM2_SD2
CCACCACGGCCAGGACCGTGAGCACCCACGGCAGCACGGCACCGCCGCGCGCCACCACGATCAGGACCCACACCGCCAGCGGGGCCAGCAGCAGCGGCAGCCAGCGTCCGAGTACCCCGGCCGGCGGCCTCACGGGCGGCCCCCTCGGTCTTCAGGCCGAGGAACGCCCAGGCCTGGGCGATCGCGAACAGGACCACGGCCACGCCGCCGAGCAGGGCGTACGGGGTGAGCCACACGAAGGGGCCGCCCACCCGGTCGCCGTTGGCGTCCAGCGGCAGCCCGGTGGTGGTCAGCGCCAGCATGGCGCCCACGGTGAAGGCAGCGAGCAGGGAGCCGACCGCCAGGCAGGCGTCCCACGCGGCACGGCCGGCGTCGGTGATCGCCTTGCCGCGGTACTCGATCGCGACGGCGCGCAGGATCAGGCCGACCAGGGTGAGCGTCAGCGGCAGGTAGAGGGCGGAGAACAACGACGCGTACCAGTGCGGGAATGCGGCGAACGTGGCGCCGCCGGCGGTGATCAGCCACACCTCGTTGCCGTCCCACACGGGCCCGATGGTGTTCAGCAGCTGGCGTCGGGAGCGCTCGTCCCGGGCCCAGAGGCGCATGAGCATGCCGACGCCGAGGTCGAACCCCTCCAGCAGCAGGTAGCCGAGCCAGAGGACGGCGATGAGGGCGAACCAGACGGTGGGCAGGGTCTCAGCCATGATGACGGTCTCCTTGTGTCCTGGACGCGGATCAGTAGGCGAAGGCGAGGACGTCGTCCTCGTCGTGGTCGCGGTCGTGGCGGTGGCGGTCGTCGTGCTCGTGGGCGGTCAGCTCCGGCATGCCGGCCGGCACGCCTCCCCGCACGTAGCGGGCCAGCAGGACGATCTCGACGACGAGCAGGGTGCCGTAGAGCAGGGCGAACACGATCAGGGACACCAGGATCTCCACGCCGTCCACCCCGGGGACACCGCGGCGGCGGTGAACATGAACACCTGGTCTCCGGCGGGCAGCGCCGGGTTCGGGGCCACCACGAACGGCTGGCGGCCCATCTCCGTGAACACCCAGCCGGCCATGTTCGCTCCGAAGGAGCCGCCGATCGAGAGGACGGCCACCCGCATCCAGTTCCGGCTCGCCGGGACCGTGCCCCTCCTGGTCATCCAGAGGGCGCAGGCGGCGGCGAGCGCGGCGAGGCCGCCGAAGGTGATCATCAGGCGGAAGCCCCAGTAAGTCACCTCCATCAGCGGCTGGTAGTCGATCTCCGCGCCCGCCCGCTCTCCGTACAGGGGGTCGTCCGGCAGGTGGGTGCCGTACTTCTCCTGGTACTCCGGGATCAGGCTCGTGACGCCCTTGACCGGGGTCGTGAAGTCCTCGTAGGCCAGGTAGGACAGCAGGCCGGGCACCTCGACCACACCAACGACGTCGTCGCAGGTGGTGGCGCCCGAGCGGTCGGACAGGTCGGCGAAGGAGAACACGGAGAACGCCGTGCCGTCATGGCAGGCGGCCTCGGCCGAGGCCATCTTGAGCGGCTGGGTCTCGATCATCTGCTGGGCCTGCGCATGGCCGGTGAAGGCGGTGCCGGTGAAGCCGATGATCGCCACCGCGGCGCCGATGCGCAGGGAGCGCATCCAGACGGTGTGGTCCAGGCGGTCCCGGGCGGCCGAGCCGGTCTCCCCCACCACCACGCGGCCGTCGGCGTCCACGGAGTCGATGCCGTCGGCGCGGCGGCGCCAGAGGTGGTACCAGGCGATGCCGAGCAGGAAGCCGCCGCCCACGGCATAGGCGCCGAAGAGCGTGTGCGGGAAGTGGGTCAGCAGGATGGGGTTCGTGAGCACGGCCCCGATGTCGTCCAGCACGGGGCGTCCGTCCACCACGCGGTAGCCGACCGGGTGCTGCATGAAGGCGTTGGCGGCCATGATGAAGTACGCGGAGAAGTGGGCGCCGACCACCGCGAGCCAGAGGGCCGCGAGGTGGACCGCCTTCGGGAGCGTCTTCCAGCCGAAAATCCAGGCCCCGAGGAACACGGACTCCAGGAAGAAGGCGATGAGCGCCTCCATCGCGAGGGGGGCGCCGAAGACGTCCCCCACGAAGCGGGAGTACTCGGACCAGGCCATGCCGAACTGGAACTCCTGCACGATGCCGGTGGCCACTCCCATGATGAAGTTGATGAGGAAGAGCTTGCCCCAAAACTTCGTCATCCGGAGGTAGACCTCCCGCCCCGTGGTGAACCACGCGGTCTGCAGGACCGCCACGAGCAGTCCGAGGCCGATGGTGAGCGGGACCATCAGGAAGTGGTAGACGGTGGTGATGCCGAACTGCCAGCGGGCGAGTTCCAGGGGATCCATGCGGTGTCACTCCAGTGCAGAGTCGTGCTTCCACTGTGCGGTGCCCTCCCAGGATACCCCCGGGGGCATGCACCGCCAGTCCGTGACGGGTGGCCGTCCTCACACCACAGCGCCCTCTCGGCCCGCGCGGTAGACTCGTCCTTCGGCCCGCCTGCTCGGCGGACCGGAGAAACACATGCCCCGAGCAGATGGGACCAGGTACCCGAACGTGTCCGGCAACGCCCGCTTCGACTACTCCCGCGCCGCCCTGTTGGCGGTCACCGAGGTCGAGGCCCCCCATGAGCTGACCTCCGACGACCTGGACGTCCGTCTGGCCGACGTCCTCAAGCGCCTCAAGCTGCCCAAGGGGCTGCTGCAGCGCGTGGCCGGCGTCCGCGCCCGGCGGAACTGGGACCGCCCCGGGGACTTCCAGGAGGCCGCCGCCCGCGCCGGCACCGCCGCCCTCGAGGCCGCCGGCGTCCGCCCGGACCAGGTCGGCCTGATCGTGAACACCTCGGTCACCCGCGCCACCCTCGAGCCGTCCGTGGCCGTGGGCATCCACCACATGATGGGGCTGCCCACCTCGGCGGTGAACTTCGACATCACGAACGCCTGCCTGGGCTTCGTCAACGGCCTCATGCTCGCCTCCTCCCTCGTGGACGCCGGACAGATCGACTACGCCGTGGTCGTCGCGGGCGAGGACGCGCTGAAGGTCCAGGACGCCACCGTGGAGAACCTGCACTCCCCGCAGACCAACCGCGGCAACTTCATGGAGCAGTTCGCCTCGCTCACCCTCGGCTCCGGCGCGGCCGCCGCCGTGGTGGGCTCGATCGAGGCCCACCCGGAGGGCCACCGCATCGTCCGCGGCGTCACGCGCGCCGGCTCGGAGCACCACCTGCTCTGCGTGGGCGACCACAACGGCATGTACACGGACTCCACCGGCCTGCTGGACGGGGGCCTGGAGCTCGTCATGGACGCGTGGAACGACGTGCCGTCCGAGTGGGGCTGGAAGGACGCGGACCGCTTCATCACCCACCAGGTCTCCCAGCTGCACACCAACGCGATCGCCGAGGCGGCGGGCCTGGACAAGAACCTCATCCCGGTCACGTTCCCAACCCTGGGCAACATCGGCCCGGCGTCCCTGCCCATCACCCTCGTCCGCGAGCAGGACGGCCTGGAGCGCGGGGACACCGTCCTCTGCCTCGGCGTCGGCTCCGGGCTGAACACCGCCATGCTCGAGATCCAGTGGTGACAGGAGGACCGCGTCCGTGAGCATCCCCGCAGCCGCAGCGACCATCCCCCCGATCGACAAGATGCCGGGCTGGGACCCGCAGTGGTCCCGCCTGCTCACGGTGCAGTCCCCCGCCGACCCGGACGGCACCGTCCGCACGTTCCACGTCGGCGACACGGGTCCCGCCCTGGCGGCCATGGGCGTGGAGGTCCACGGCACCGTGCTGGCCGTCCACGGCAACCCGACCTGGTCCTACCTGTGGCGCTCGCTCATGCGGGCCACCGTGGAGCAGGCCCGCGCCGGCGGCACCGCTTGGCGGGTGATCGCCCCGGACCAGCTGGACATGGGCTTCTCCGAGCGCCTGGCGCACGCCGAGTCGCCCCGCCCGGAGACTATGGGAACCCCCGCCTCGGACTACCGGGGCCTGGCCGCCCGCCTGGACGACCTAGAGGCGATCGCCGACGCGCTCGAGCTGCCGGGTCTCGCCGCGACCGGCCACCGCCTCGTGACCGTCGGCCACGACTGGGGCGGCGTGGTCTCGCTCGGCTGGGCCGGCCGCCATCGTGACCTGGTCTCCGGCGTGATGACGCTCAACACCGCCGTCCACCAGCCGGAGGGCGCACCGATCCCGATGCCCCTGCAGGCGGCCCTGGCCGGCCCCCTGCTCGCCAACTCGACCGTGGCCACCGACGCCTTCGTGTCCGTCACCACCTCGCTGGCGCAGCCGCAGCTGTCCCGCGAGGTCCGCGCCGCCTACCACCTGCCCTACGGCTCCGCCGAGCGCCGCGGAGGCGTGGGCGGCTTCGTGGCAGACATCCCCGCCACCGCCGCGCACGGCAGCCACGCGGCGCTGCAGGAGGTCTCCGCCGGGGTGAACGCCCTCGGCGACGCCGCGGTGCCGGCCCTGATCCTCTGGGGCGCCGACGACCCGGTGTTCCTGGACCGCTACCTGGACGACCTGCGCGACCGCCTGCCCGAGGCCCGTGTGCACCGTTACGAGGAGGCCGGCCACCTGCTCATCGAGGACCGCGACCTCACGGGGCCCGTCCTGACCTGGCTGGACCTGCTGGACACCGGCATGCTCTCCTCCCCCGGTTCGGGCCTGCCCGTCTCCCGGCCGGCGGCCGAGCCGCACCACCAGGCGCACCCGGCCACCACCTCCCTGCACCTGGAGGACCTCGCCTCGCACGTCTCCGCCGGTGCGGAGGACGACTCGCCCGCAGCGGGGCACCGACGACGGCGCCCCACCGGCCACGGAGGACGTCGCCTCCG
>NZ_JBNFOB010000192.1:0-4735 GCF_057364565.1 Micrococcus sp. LASM2_SD2
CGTCCTCGTCGCCGTTCCGGCCTGACGAGTCGGCACGCCCTGCGTCGCCGGGACGGCCGTCTGCGCCGTCCGCGCAGCCGGAGCGGTCGTCACGGCCGGCACCGCCCTGCTCGCGCAGGCGGCGCTCTCGCTCGTCGAGCTCCTCCGCCCGGCGGTCCAGATCCGCCTTGCGCTGGTCCTGGCGGCGCTGCACGCGGAGGGTGCGCAGGAACTCCTCGTCGTCGTCCGGAGCGGACATCCGCGGCTCGGTGCGGGCGGCCGAGGACGAGCGCGCACGGCCCAGGATCAGCCACAGCAGCGGGCCGACCAGCGGGAGAAGCAGGACCACCAGGAACCACACCGCCTTCGGCATCGAGCGCACCTGGTGCTTCGATGTCAGCAGCAGCTCGAAGAGGCAGTAGAGCGTCAGGGCCACCAGGACGATGATCGCGGGGATGAGGAATCGGGGCATGCGGACCATTCTAGGAATCCGCACAGCCCGCGTCCGCCCAGGCGGGCCTCACCCGGCTCTGTGTGCCGTGGGTCGGAATCGGCGCGCAGAGGCCCGGCTTTCCGACTCGGGGCACACAGCCGATCGGGCCCGTTCGGAACAGGCCGCCCAGGACCCTCGGGTTCTCCGTCATCGGCCAGCCCCCGCGACCCAGCGGGCCGCGCTCCCATCCGACCTAGAATGGACGGGTGCGTTTCCTCCTCTACGGCCTCATCCGCATCGTCGTCTTCGTCGGCGTCTGGTACCTCTGCATGGCGCTGGACTTCGGCATGGCGCTCTCGCTGGTGGTGGCCCTGATCCTGTCCTTCGCGGTCGGATACCTGGGCCTGCGCCGCCTGCGCGACGGCGCTGCAGCGGACATGGCCGCCTGGCGCCAGGGCGTCTCGAGAGACCGTCGCGGACGCACCGAGCAGGCAGACGCCGACGCCGAGGACGCCTACACCGAGGGCCGCTTCCACGGCTGACCCCGGCCCCTTCTCCACCCCACGGCTGCTGGTGAGGACACACTCTCTGAGGCCCGCAGGACGCCCGGGAGCCGGTGTGTCCTCACCAGGCGGTCACCACAGGATCGGCCCCGCCTTTCGGCCACCCCCGACGAACCCGACCACACGAGGACGCCGCCCACCGGATCAGGTGGGCGGCCGTCGTCGTGGCCCTGCGGGCTCGGGCCGGCGGGGCGGCTCAGGCGGTGAGGCAGGCGATCACGTAGAGGATCGCCCAGAGGATGCCGACCGTGGAGGTGGCCTTGAGGACGGGGATGAGCTTGCGCGGATGGTCCGCGCGCAGCACGGTGCGGCAGGGGATGTACGCCAGGGCGGCGGAGAGCACGGTGAGGCCGAACCAGCCGGAGACGCCCAGCAGGCCCAGCGGCAGCAGGGTGGCCACGGCCATCATCGCGATGTAGCTCCACCGGGCCGGGCGGTCGCCCATGCGGGCAGCGAGGGTCAGCTTGCCGACCTCGCGGTCCGTGGGGATGTCCCGGATGTTGTTGGCCATCAGCAGGGCCGTGGAGAACAGGCCGGCGGAGACCGCGGCGATCCAGGCGATCGCGTTGAGCTCCAGGGCCTGCGTGTAGGTGGTGCCCAGGCCCGCCACGAGCCCGAAGAACACGAACACGAACACCTCTCCCAGGCCCAGGTAGCCGTAGGGCTTCGACCCGCCGGTGTAGAACCAGGCGGCGGCCACGGCGGCGGCGCCGACCAGCAGGAACCACCACGTGCCGGACAGGGCGACGAGGAAGAAGCCGGCGAGCATCGCGACGCCGAAGCAGCCGAAGGCCGCGTTCTTCACGTTCTTCGCGGCGGTCTGCTTCGAAGCCGTGAGCCGGAACGGGCCCACGCGGTCGTCGTCGGTGCCGCGGATGCCGTCCGAGTAGTCGTTGGCGTAGTTCACGCCGACCTGCAGGGCCAGGGCGACGACCATCGCCAGCAGCGCGCGGCCGAGGTGGAAGCCGTCCAGGGTGTGTGCGGCGGCCGAGCCGGTGACGACCGGCACCACTGCCATCGGCAGCGTGCGCAGGCGAGCGGCGGCGACCCACTGGGACATCGTGGCCATGGGTGCGGTGGACCTCCTGGTTCCGTGCAGGGCGGCCGCGGTGCGAGTCGGCCGCCTGTCATTCTCCCACGCGGCCGAGGAACCGGCGCGCGCCGGGGGTGGCCGGGGGTCGGGACGACCGGGGTTCTTTGGCGGTGCGTCGAGTGGGGCGGGGTGCCTGGGACAGGACACGGGCCCCGCACCGGATCGGTGCGGGGCCCGTGCGAGCCGGTCACGCGGACCGGCGGGACGGCTCGACGGAGCCGCCAGGGTCGGTGCCTCAGCGGAGGGCGTCGAGGCGGTAGAGGATCGCCGCCACCTCGCCACGGGAGATGTCGCGGGTCACGCCGAAGGTGCCGTCACGGTAGCCGCCGACGAGCCCCTGGGAGTGCAGCCAGGCGATGGCGGTGTAGTGGGTCTGATCCGGCTCGATGTCGCCGAACGGGGAGGTCGCCGGCCGGGTGAAGTCCGGCTCGCCCATCGCGCGGTACACGAAGGAGGCGAACTCGCCGCGGGTGATGTCCCGGTCCGGGCGGAACGAACCGTCGGAGTAGCCGCCGGTCACGCCGGCCGCGGCGCCCCAGGTGATGGGGGCGTAGTAGCGGTCGCCGGTCTCCATGTCGGTGAACGGGGAGACGGCCGGGGAGATGTGCTCCGGGGCCAGGTACCGGTAGATGAACGCCATCGACTCGCCGCGGGAGATGTCACGGTCCTTGCGGAAGGTGTTGTCCGCGGTGTAGCCCACGGTCAGCCCCTCGCACTGCATCCAGCGCACGGCCGAGAAGTATCGGGAGCCGGCCGGGTTGTCCGCGAAGTCCGTGATCTCGCAGGTCTCCGGGTCCGGGTCCGGGTCCGGGGTCACGGAGGAGATGCCGAGGTCGAGGCCGAACAGCACCGGGTCGTGGTCCGAGGAGCGGTAGGCGTCCGGGGCGTACACGTCCTGCTGCGCCGGCTTCTTGTATCGGGTCTCGTAGCCGATCAGCGGGACCTCGTCCGCGTTGATGTGCCAGGAGGAGGCGCCGGTCACGCGCGGGGCGAGGTCGGCGTCGGCCAGGGCGTAGTCGAGGTAGCCGAGCATGCCGTCGAACACGTAGGAGTAGGCGTACTCGCCGCCGAAGGCCTTCTCCAGGTCGGTGAAGCCGCCCTCCACGAGAGTGCGGATCGGACGCTCGTGGTCGTAGGCGTTCAGGTCGCCCATGATCACGGCGTTCGGGAGCTCGTCGGAGCCGACCCAGTCCACGAGGGCCTCGGCGGCGTCGGTGCGGACCTGGTCGCAGTTGCCGGTCAGGTGGTGGAGGTCGGTCGGGTCTCCGGCGCACTCGGAGCCCTTGGACTTCAGGTGGTTGGTGACCACGGTGAACTCATCCAGCTCGGCGGTCGAGCCCTCCGGGACCACCGGGGCGAAGGTCTGCGCCAGGGCCGGACGGTTCTTGGTGTCGTCGAAGCGGGCGTCCACGGAGGAGTCGAGCACCTTGTGGGCACCCACCGGGGACACGGAGGCCGGCTGGTAGATCATCGCGGTGGTGATCTGGTCCGTGCCGATCCTGCCGGTCTCCAGGGCGGCGTAGCGCTCCTCGCCGGCGGCGGCGTTGAGGGCGGCCACGAGGTCCTTCAGGGCGACGTCGCCGTTGTTCTCGATCTCCAGCAGGCCCACGACGTCGGCGTCCATCTCGAGGATCGCCGAGACGATCTTGGCCTTCTGGCGCTCGAACTCCTCGGCGGTGGTGGCGCCGCGCTCGTTCAGGGTCGTGAAGTAGTTCAGCACGTTGAAGGAGGCGACCTGCAGGTCGCCGCCGACCTCGGGGACCTCGGGGCGGGTGACGGTGTCCTCGTAGCCGGCGGCCTGGGTCGGCTGCAGGGCCCAGGTGTCATAGCGGTAGTCGAGCACGCCCGTCAGGTCCGTGAGCGTGTCGCCGCCGGAGAACAGGTTCTCCAGGGTGAAGGCGCCGCCGCCGGGGTGCAGGGCCGGGTCCGGGTTCTGCACGGACCGGCCGTCGTCCACGGTGATGCGGTTGGCGAGGTTCTGCTCGTACAGGGCCTGGGCCTCGGGGGACTCCGGGGCGTGCACGGCGGTGGGGGTGTACTGGCGCTCGGGGCCGACCACGATCGTGCCGTAGCGGGCGTACTGGTAGGTCTCCAGGACCACGGCCTCGGGCACGGTCACGCGCATACCCTCGGTGGGCTCGAGGTCGGTGATCGGGAAGGACACCTCCACCGGCGCCGGCAGCTCCTCGGTGCCGCAGTCCGTCACAGCGTCCTGGGTGATCTGGGTCATGCCGTAGTGCTCGCCCACGGTGCCGCGCACGGTGAGCAGCTCGCCCTGCTCCACCGGTGCGGAACTCGGGGCGTACACGAACACGCCCTCGGAGGTCGCGGGGTCCGCGTCCGCGGTAGCGCCGGTCTGCTGCAGGTAGTAGCCGTTGAAGCCGCCGGTCTGGAACACGCCGACGACCACGCCGCGGACCACCACGTCCTGGCCGGTGATCGGGGAGGAGGCCCCGGAGCCCTGCACGTCGTGGATGCCGGTGGCGTCCATGTCGCAGGTGAGGGTCGGGTCCACGGGGTCGATCGGGTCCGAGCCGCCGGCCTCGGCGAGGGCGTTGGCGGCGCCGGGGGGTGTTGAGGGCCTCGCCCTCCTCGGGGGTGCCGGTCACCGGCTGGCCGCCGCTGACCAGGCCCGCGCCGTCGAAGTCGTTGCGCACCCAGTCGGTG
>NZ_JBNFOB010000193.1:0-4710 GCF_057364565.1 Micrococcus sp. LASM2_SD2
GGTGGGTGGCCAGGATCAGCTCCACCCGGCGGCGTCGGCGGCGGCGGAGACCGGGGAGGCGGACGGCGGCCGGAAGGACGCCCGGGAGGACGACGGCGACCGCGGTGGTGCCGCCGACGGCGTCACGGACACGGAGACGGCCGAGCCGGCCACAGGGGAGGACGGCACGGTGGCCCGTGCGGCGGACAAGGCCTCGCCCTCGGTGGTGACCATCTCCACGGCCTCCCGAGCCGGCAGCGGGTCCGGCTCCGGCGTGGTCCTGGACAAGGAGGGGCACATCCTCACCAACAACCACGTCGTGACCATGGGCGGGCAGACCTCGGACGCCGAGATCACCGTGCAGACGGCGGAGGGCACGGTCTACGCGGCGAAGGTGGTGGGCACGGACCCCAAGTCCGACCTCGCCGTGATCAAGGTGGAGGCCGAGGGGCTCACCCCGATCGGGATCGGCCGTTCGAAGGACATCTCGGTGGGCGACCAGGTGATCGCCATCGGTGCCCCGCTCGGTCTGGCCGGCACGGTGACCGACGGCATCGTCTCGACCCTGAACCGCACGATCGCGGTGGCCTCTTCGGAGGTCCCGGACGACACCGCCCAGGGGTCGCCCTACGAGTTCCAGTTCCCGCAGCAGCCCGGCGGCAGGCAGGCCCAGGGCTCTGTCTTCCTCAACGTCATGCAGACGGACGCGGCCATCAATCCCGGCAACTCGGGCGGCGCGCTCGTGGACGCGCACGGTGACCTGGTGGGCATCAACGTCGCGATCGCCTCCGCCGGCGGTCAGGGCGGCGAGTCCGGCAACATCGGCGTCGGCTTCGCCATCCCCGGCGACTACGCCCACCGCATCGCCGAGGAGCTCATCGCCGACGGCGAGGTGGAGCACGCGTTCCTCGGCGTCTCCGTCACGCCGGCGGAGGCCGAGATCGAGGGCGGCGACCGCCGCACCCGCACCCAGTTCAGCGCCGGTGCCGAGGTGCGGGAGGTGGTCTCCGGGTCCCCGGCCGACGAGGCCGGCCTGCGGCGCGGCGACGTCGTGACCGCGGTCGACGGTCGTCCGGTGAAGGACAGCGAGTCCCTCACCGCCACCGTGCGGCAGTTCGCCCCCGGCGACGAGGCCGAGGTGACCGTCCGCAGGGACGGGGAGGACCGGACCCTCCAGGTCGCCTTCGCCGCGAACGACGAGGAGTCCTGATCCGGGCACGCCTGCACGGGACACCGGGGACGCCGGCGGGGTCCGCAACCGGGAGAATGGGAGCCATGCAGACTCCCCTCACCCCCGCAGACCTCGCCGCACGCCACGGCTGGCGCACCGCGCTCGCCGTGGGCGCGCACCCCGACGACCTGGACTTCGGCGCCCGCGGCCCCACCCTGGGCGGCCTCACCGCCGCCGGAGTACGGGTGGTCCAGTGCATCGTCACGGACGGCGACGCCGGGGGCTTCGACTCCGAGGGCCCGGAGGCCATGACCGCCCGGCGCCATGCCGAGCAGCGTGCTGCCGCCGCGGCGCTCGGCGTCGACGAGGTGCACTTCCTCGGCGAGCGGGACGGATACCTGGAGCCGGACCACCGGGTGCAGAAGGCCCTGGTGCGGGTCATGCGGCAGGTCCGCCCGGACGTCGTGCTCAGCCTCCATCCGGAGCGGGACTGGGAGCGTCTGCAGCGCTCCCACCCGGACCACCTCGCCTGCGGCGAGGCCGTGGTGCGCGCCAGCTATCCGGCGGTCGAGAACCCCTACGCCTACCCGGAGCTGCTGCAGGAGGAGGGCCTGGAGGCGTTCCGCATCCGCCACCTGCTGCTCTACGCCGCGCCGCGAGCCAGGGTGAACGCGGCCGTGGACGTGACGGGCCTGGAGGAGCTCAAGGTCCGTGCCCTGGACGCCCACCTGTCCCAGCACCCGGACGTGGACGGCATGCGCGCCTTCGTCCGCCGCCAGATGCGGGACGAGTTCGCCCGCGCCGGCGGCACGGGGGAAGGGTCGGCCGAGTCCTTCCACCTGGTCGAGGTCAACGGAGCGGACACCATCGCCGGCTTCTGAGCCTGCTGACACGCACGAGGGGCGCCCCACGGCATCGGCCGTGAGGCGCCCCTCGTGCTGCGGGCATGCGGGACGGTTCAGCCGTCCATGGTCCACCGGCCGCCGTAGCGCGGCCCGTCATTGCCCGGGCGGAGCACCACGGAGGAGTGCACGTCGTCCGAGGGCTGCTCGGCGCCGGCCTCCGGCTCGACCGTCATGCCAACGGCGCCGTGGGAGTCGATGCCGTGGAACGTGACCGGCTCGGTGAGCTCGTCCGCGGCGAACACGCCGAGGGACTGCGCCTGCTGGGACTCGTCCTTGGGCAGCAGCCACAGCTGGTACGACTGGCCCTGCGGCAGCGGCTCGAGCCCCTCCAGGCGCACGTAGCCGGCGTCGATGTCGCGGGAGGTGGCCACCTGCATCGTGCCGCCGTCGCGGGTCTGCACCGGATCGGAGCGGTAGACGTCGTCGGCCCGGTCCACCCGCTCCGGCAGGCCCGGTCCGGTGAGCAGGACGAGCGCCGTGACCAGGGCGGCCAGGACCAGCAGGACGGCCGCACCGACGGCCACGAGCATGCGGCGGCGTCGCGGCGCCTCGTCCTCGGGGTGTGCCGCACCGGGTCGTGGTCCACGAGCGCCACCCCGATGTCCTGGGCGGGGAGCCGGCGCAGGACACGGTCCAGCAGGTCGGAGGGCGGCTCCTCCTGGTGCGAGCGGAACGCCCACGTGACGGCGTTGCGGGCGGCACGCAGGCGGGTGCGCCACAGGGTGCCCTCGCTCGGTCCGCGGCCGGCCACGGAGCCCTCCACGAGGGTCCGCTCGTCGCCGTCGAGGGCGTCGAGGGCAGCGAGGTCCGCCAGCTCGAGCGCACGGCCGGCGTCCACGTCACCGCGGACGGTGTCCGTCAGGCCGGCGGTGCGGGACGGGGTGGCGCTGAGGGGCCCGGTGAGGGTGCCGCTCGTCTGCTCGGCGTCCCGGTGTGCCGCCACGAGTGCCTGGACGCCGTCACGGACGAGCTCCTTGGCGCGCGCTGCGGGGACGTCGAGCTCCTCGGCCAGGCGTCGCACGGTGCGTCCGCCCAGCCAGGCCACGGCGACCGCCCGGTACTGCTCGTCCGTGAGGGACGTGCAGCTCAGGGGGCGCTCCGCGGGGAGCCGGTCGCCCTTGCCGGCGTTGTCCGGCAGGAGGCCGTGGCCGCGTTCGGGCAGGGAGTCGGTGCGGGCCAGGGTGGTGACCACACGGTGGGCGAGGACCTCGAGCCAGGTGAACACGGTGCGGTCGCGGCGGCGGACGTCGTCGTCCTCGGTGAGGTCCAGGTCGGCCTCCGCGGCCTCCTCCCAGGCCGTGAGGTAGACGAGGGCGGTGGCCTCGGCGGCGTCCCTCTCCGAGGCCAGCACGGACCGGGAGAGGGCGTGGACCCAGGGGACGGTGGCGTCGTAGAAGGCGGCGAAGGCCGCGCGGTCGCCCTCGGCGCTCAGGCGCAGGAGGACGTCGAGGGCGGGCAGGGCGTCGCCGTCGGCGGAGTCGTGGTGCGGGCCGGTGTCAGCGGGGGAGGTCGCGTCCATGATCTTGTCAGTCTAGGCAGGCGGAGCCGGCAAATCCGTGCTGACGCCACGCCTCGAAGGTCACGATTGAGGCTGCATTCGCGAGGTTGAGCGAGCGCCGCGCCGGCTGCATCGGCAGTCGCACCGTCTCGGTGATCCGCGGGTGGGCGAGGGCCTCGTCCGGCAGCCCGGTGGACTCGCGGCCGAACAGGAGTACGTCGCCGGCGGTACGTCACCTCGTCGTAGCGCATCTCGCCCCGGGCGGTGAACGCGAAGACCCGTGCGCCCGGCAGCGCGTCCAGGGCGGCGTCGAGGTCCGGGTGCGTCGTCATGACTGCGAGGTCGTGGTAGTCCAGGCCGGCACGGCGCAGGTGGGCGTCCTCGAACGTGAACCCGAGCGGCTCCACCAGGTGCAGGCGGGTGCCGGTGATCGCGGCCAGTCGGATGGCATTGCCGGTGTTCCCGGGGATCTCCGGGGTGTGGAACATCAGGTGGAACCCAGGGGTGCCGGGAGCGGGGGAGCGCTCGGCGGTCAGGTGCGGGTTCTGGGTGCGGCGGGGAGGGACGGTGGCGGACACGCCCTCCATCGTAGGGGCGCGAGGCGACAGCCTCTGGACGGCCTCCGCACGGCTGGTCGACGAGCTCAGTACAGCTGGTCGACGAGCAGGCCGAGCGCGGCGCGGTCCACCGTGTCCGGGGCCGAGCCGGTGCCGAGGAACAGCAGGAGCTCGCGCACGAGGCCACGCCCGGGGGCCGGGGCCGCGGTGAGCAGGTCCTCGCGGGCGGCGGGGTCCTCGGCGCCGCGGGTGTGGCGGATGACCGGGGAGAGGCGTTCGTCCCGGTCGGTCATCACCAGCACGAAGCCGCCCACGGTGACCTGGGGCAGGGCCCGCTGCAGGGTGCTCATGGCGGGGCCCAGCAGGGGCGGCGAGGCGGCGGAGCGATGGGCGGAGAGCGTCGCGCCGTCCCACGTGTAGACGCCGTCCGGGACCTGCATGGAGCCGATCAGGGCGAGCCGGTCCCCGCAGAGGACGGCGTGGTCCACGTCCAGGGCCCGCTGGAAGCGCCCGCCCAGGCCGAGCCCGGTGAGGAACCGGGCGGCGGGCAGCACCGGGGCGACGTCCGCGTCGAGCAGGCGCAGCACCGGGCCTGACGGC
>NZ_JBNFOB010000194.1:0-4630 GCF_057364565.1 Micrococcus sp. LASM2_SD2
AGGCCGCAGGCTGAGTGGCTCCATGTCCGTGCTCGGCGAGCACGCGACGGGCGCCGACCACGTCCCGGCGGCGTGGGCGGGATACCGGCCGTCCGCATCCGGCGCGGGCAGCAGGGCGAACCGCTCGAGCTCGGCCAGGGCGGCCGGGGTCAGTCCCTGGGACGCGCAGAGCTGTTCCGCCGTCGGCGCTGGGGAGCGGCGTCCGCCGCGCCCGCGCCTCGGCCGGGGGCGAGGGTGTGCCCGCCGGGCAGGGGCTCGGGCCGCTCGCCCCGGTCCAGGGCGTCCAGGTGCTCTCGGATGACCTTGAGCGGGAGGAACTGGTCGCGCTGCACGGTCAGGACGAACCGGAGCCGATCCACGTCCTCCGCGGTGAACTTGCGATAGCCGGCCGGCGTGCGTGTGGGGTGCACGAGCCCGCGCTCCTCGAGGAAGCGGAGCTTGGAGGCGGCCACGCGCGGGAACTCGTCCCGCAGCTCGGCCAGGACCTCGCCGATGGTGAGGGTGGACGACGACGCCCCCGAGTCCTCTCGGGGGCCTCGCGGCGTGCTCGTAGCGTCGGCCTGCACGGCGTCCGTGGCCTCAGGCGCGGCTCGGCGCGGTGTAGTAGATCAGGCGGAACTTGCCGATCTGCAGCTGCATGCCGTTGCGCAGCTGGACCTGGTCCACCCGGTCCTGGTTCACGAACGTGCCGTTCAGGGAGTTGCTGTCCACGAGCTCGTAGCCGCGCTCGTTGCGCCGGAACTCCGCGTGGCGGCGCGAGACCGTGACGTCGTCCAGGAAGATGTCCGCGTCCGGGTGGCGGCCCACCAGGACCACGTCCTCGTCCAGCAGGAAGCGGGCGCCGTGGTCCGGACCCTCATGGGCAACCAGGAGGGCCGAGTCCTCGGGCAGCGCGGCGATCGCCTCACGCTCCTCGCCGGACAGGCTGCGGTCGGAGACCGGTGCCAGGTCCGGGAGGCTGATGCTCGTGGTGTGGGCATCGGGCTCGCGACCGGCTCCGGCCGGGGAGTGGTGCTCCTGCATGGTGTGTTCGTCGCTCCTGAACTGGGCCCCGACTCGCTCGGGACGGTACGGCCGCGGGTGCGGCGGGTGGGGGTGCGCGCCGGGTCAGCCGACCTGCTCGGCGTAGCCGGCGGCGTCCATCAGCGCGTCCGTCTGGGAGGCGTCGGACAGCTCGACCTCGAACAGCCAGCCGCCCTCGTACGGGGCGGTGTTGACGAGACCGGGCTCACCGTCCAGGTCCTCGTTCACCGCGGTGACGGTGCCGGAGACGGGCGCGAAGATGTCGGAGACCGACTTGGTGGACTCGACCTCGCCCACGGCGGAGCCGGACTCGACCTGGGTGCCGACCTCCGGCAGGTCGACGTAGACGACGTCGCCCAGGGCGTCCTGCGCGAAGTCGGTGATGCCGATGCGGACGGTGCCGGCGGTGGAGGTCTCGGCGATCCACTCGTGCTCGGCGGAGTACTTCAGGCCCTCGGGAATGGCGCTCATGGCGGTGTCTCCTGTGTCGGTCGACGGACAGCGTGGTCACTGCACAGCGTAACGGAAATGTGACCCGTTCTACTCCCCCTCTCGGCCGGGCGCACCGTGCCCCCGGTGCGGTGCGCACCGGGGGCGGGGAGCCGTCGTCGGGAAGGGCGAGGCGACACCGCCGCGGCGGCGGTCAGTCGATGCCGCGCATGGCGCGGTGCACCGGCTTGACGATGAGCAGCATCAGCACGCCGACACCTACCGTCACGGCGCCGATCATGCCGAAGTAGGCGGCCTCGTTGTCCGCCGAGTACGAGCCCGCGAGGGACCCGGCGGCGGCGGTGCCGAGGGCCACGGACAGGTTGTACAGGGCCACCATGAGCACCGGGAAGGCCGCCGGGGCCAGCTTCGTGGACAGGGACAGCCCCACCGGGGACACCAGCAGCTCGCCGACCGTGGCGACGAACAGGATCAGGGTCAGCCACAGCAGCGGTACGGCCGCCACCGGGGCCATCGGGATGAACAGCAGGAACGCGACGCCGATGGCGATCAGACCCAGGCCGAACTTGGCCGGGGTGACCGGCTGGCGGCGGCCGAGCCGCGTCCACAGGGCGGCGAAGACCGGGGCGAAGAGGATGATGAAGATCGGGTTGATCGAGTTGACCCACTCCATCGGGATGTCCCAGCCGAACACGCTGCGGTCCAGGCGCTGCTCGGAGTACAGAGCGATCACCGTGAACTGCTGCTGGAACAGCGCGAAGAACACGGCGGATCCGATGAACAGCGGGATGAACGCCTTCACGCGCGACCGCTCCTCCGCCGTCACCTTGTCCGAGCGCAGCAGCACCACGAAGATCGCCACGGCGGCCACGGCCGCCACCACCACGACGGCGTCGGCCAGGTTGCCGACGTTCACGATGCCGGTGGCGAACAGCACCGCGACGACGGCCAGGCCGGCCAGGGCGAACAGCGCGGTGCGCCCGTACTGCGAGCGCGGCAGGCGGTCCGGGACGCTGTGCACGTCCGCCGGCAGGGATCGACGGGAGATCGCGTACTGGACCAGGCCGATCGCCATGCCCACGGCGGCCAGGCCGAAGCCGACGTGGAAGCCCCAGGACTCACGGGCGAAGCCGGTGATGAGCGGGCCGATGAGCGCACCGATGTTCACGCCCATGTAGAAGAGGGAGAAGCCGGCGTCGCGGCGCGGGTCCTCACGGGAGTAGAGGGCGCCGACCAGGTTGGCGGCGTTCGCCTTGAGCCCGCCGGAGCCGACGGCCACGAGGATCAGGCCGATGCCCAGGCCTACGAAGCCCGGCACGAGGGCCAGCGCGATGTGCCCGAGCATGATGAGCACGGCGCTGGAGAACATGGTCCGCTCGGAGCCGAGCAGGCGGTCCGCGACCCAGCCGCCGAGGATGCAGAACACGTAGACGAGTCCGCCGTAGGCGCCCACGATGCCTGTGGCCACCGCCTCGTCCATGCCGAGGCCGCCGCGGGTGAGCTCCCAACTCATGTAGTAGACGAGCATGACCTGCATGCCGTAGAAGGAGAAGCGCTCCCACATCTCCACGGAGAACAGGCTGGCGAGCTGGCGCGGCTGGCCGAAGAAGGTCGTGGTCTCGTCGGCGGTGCCGGCATCGGTCGGTGTCTGTGGCGGCGTCGGCTGGCCCGACGCGTCGTTCTGAGTCTTCACCGGCGGAACTGTCCTCCTGCCTGGAGGGGTCCGGCAAGCTCCTGGCACGGAGTGTCGCGGATCCCACGGTGACCTTCCCCACACTGCCGCCCGCTGTGCACGGGCTCCCGTACCGTGGACGGATGCCCCAGTACCGTGACCTCACCCGTGCCCGCAGCCTGATCACCCCGGTGGCCGACTTCCCCGCCGAGGGGGTCGTGTTCCAGGACGTGATGCCCCTGCTCACCGATCCGGTGGCGTTGCGCGCGTGCGTGCAGGAGATGCTGGTGCCGTTCTTCGGCCGGTTCGACGTGGTGGCCGGCCTGGAGGCTCGGGGCTTCCTGCTGGCCAGCGCCGCCGCCATGGTGGCGGACGTCGGGCTCCTCCCGATCCGGAAGGCGGGGAAGCTGCCGCGCCCGGCGGCCGAGGCCGCCTACGACCTGGAGTACGGCCGGGCCTGTGTGGAGGTCCAGGCGGACGTGGAGCCGGGCACCCGGGTGCTCGTGCTGGACGACGTGCTCGCCACCGGAGGCACCCTGGTGGCCGCCCACGAGGTGCTCCGCTCGATCGGCTGCGAGGTGGCCGGCAGTGCGGTGCTGCTGGAGATCCCCTCCCTCCGCGGCCGTTCCCGCGTGCCGGACGTGCACGCCGTGTTCGCCGGCTGAGCCCCGGGCGGCCCCGGAGACGAAGAAACCCGCGAGATCGAGGTGATCTCGCGGGTTTCACTGGGTCGGGCATGCGGGATTTGAACCCACGACCTCTTGACCCCCAGTCAAGCGCGCTACCAAGCTGCGCCAATGCCCGAGGTCGTACCGGAGAACTCCGGAACGGCACTGGATCACCATACAGCATGCACGCCGGTTCGCCGGAATCGGGCAGGTGTTCAGAAGGTGTAGGTCCGGTCCCCGACCGTGAACTCGACGGTCTCGAGGTTCCGGATCCGCTCCTTCGCCTGCTCGGCCTGTTCCCGCAGCGTGTCCTCCAGGACGGCGGGGTCGGCCTTGAGCGACTCCTCGCCGTAGTTCACCTCGAGCACGCCCTGATCGCCCTTGATGTGGAAGTCCTCAATGCCCTCGGCACCAGGCATCTGCCGGAACATCTCGGTGACCTTGCTGAAGTTCCCCAGCCAGGTGCCCTTGTACTCGTCCAGGACGGACCAGTCGAACTGCTCGAGCCTCTCGCGGGAGAGATCCTCCAGGCCCTGCAGCTCGGAGGCCTGGCCCTTCAGCTCCTCGGCCTGGCCGGTGAGCTCCTCGATCTGGGCGCAGCCGGTGAGCGCGGACAGGGACAGCGCCGTGGCGACGGCGAGGCCGGTGGTGCGGCGCAGAGAACGTGTCATGCGGTCATCGTAGGCCGCTTCCGTGGGAGCCGGATGAGAGCGCTGCTCCCCGTCCGGGCACGCCGGCACCACGCACGACGAACGGCCCCGCGCCCTGGGTGCGTGGCGCACCGGGGGGCGAGGGGGCGTCGTCGGGAAGGGACCGG